>QMYO01000133.1 GCA_003662715.1 Candidatus Bathyarchaeota archaeon
CCTTTATTTTTTCTATGTCAATTTTTCGAGGTCTACCTCGCTTCTTCTTAACTTTTTCAGAATTGAATTTTCTAATTTGGAACAGCCTAAATTGAGCGTAAAAAGCAAGAATTAAAAAAATCATGTAGGCAAGAACATTCTGAAATTGCGTAACATCCATTGGATATTTATAAAAATGAGCCCAACTGAAAAACCAGAGGAATAAACAGAAAGAAAAAATCCGCAATAATTTCAGAAATTCCAGGAAAATATTTTTCTGATTTTCCATTATTTTTCCCTCAATTTTTCAGCTGAAGCTTGCCATCCTAAATGTACATAGAATGATGCAGGCTTAACATCACTCCAACCAGCAAATTGCTGCAACCTAAACGGATCAAAATTATACTTTTCCACCAATTCGCTGAGACGGATATGGCGAAGGAGATGCAGCCACATATCTGCCTTAGCCCGCTTCAGAATCTTCCAAGCCTGCACTCTACTAATAGGTTTGCTTGGATCATACAAATTATGAAAAATAGGCTGATTCCTTTTCACTTGTTGAAACCATAAAACAAAATACTTCAGCAAAGGATGTGTAAGTGGTACCGGGACCTTCCGTGTCTTAACTCCCTTTTTCCGCTTGGCAGTCCATAAATTAACTACCATGAAATCATCTTTCACCGTTACGTCTTCAGGCATTAGCTTTAACACTTCAGATATCCGACCAGCCGAAAGATAAACTAACGCAATCAAAGCCTTATCTCTCGGATGTTCTAACCTTTCAATAGCTTCCATCACCCTTTTCGGATCAATCTCTTTAGCCGTTAAGCTTCTCACGGTTAGCTCTCTCCCATGCAGAAGTTAACATTTTGCTGGTCGTGTTAACTTCAACATTCACGGTTGAAATTTCAGGTTTATATTCCTCCTCTCTCTTCTCAACTTCTAAACTTGATGTATGCTGTAAATGTTTGATAAGATAACCAAAGGCATCAGCACGTTTCATTCCAAATTCATTGGCGACTTTTGCCATGTTATGTATTTCCATATATCTGTTAGCTATTCTGCAACATAGAAGTTGAGTTCGTTCTCCTTCAGATGCAGTAAGGGTGAAAGGTGCTATATCGTATGTGTCAAATTGCATAGTGGTTCCTGGAATGTTATAGAAGATTATGGCATCATCATAAAGCTGTGTTGACAATATAGCTTTATCCTTACTGATTTTCTGAAATTCTCCAAGTACAAGGTCGGGTATGGCTTCGAAAGTACTATCCACAACTCCTCGAGAAACTGCTACGAAAATTAGGTGAGCCTTATACTTCCGCAGTTTAAAAGCTAAATCAATTATTTGCCTATTCAGTTTCGCCATTGGAGTACGTCTGCTTATATTGCTGCTTGCCTCATCGAAAACGTAAAGCTTCTTCCGCCTATCATGCTTCAGCCATTTTTTTAAATCAGCCAGATTTGTGATATGAATAAATCGTGAATCGAAAACTTTGATGTTTGTGGCTACATGTTTAACCCAACGGTTCTGTAAAGCTAATTCGCTAAGCAACAAGCTGAAATCTGTTTTACCTTTTCCCATGCGACCAGTAACAAAGATGATGGGTGCAGGAACTTGGAATAATCTACCCAGCACATTAGTTAAACTCATTTTCTTCCCAGCTCCTTCGCCACATCAATATTAATGGTTGTTTTCCCAACCTTCAACGCCAAGTTCGTGACGATATCCGCCATCTGAATCCATTGTACCTCGCCAATACGTTTAAGTAGAGTCCGCACTTCCTCGAGTCGCTTCTTTACTTCTCCATCTTCCAGTTTGTCGATGTAGTTGTCAAGCACAACCAGTTTAGGCGCCAATATGTTACATGCGTAATCTTGCAGTCGTTTATCTTTTCCAGCCCAACGTTGTGCTAATAGCTGGAAATGTTTAAATTCCCAGTCGAAAGGCGCTTTATATCGGGGCATACGGAGTCTCCTCTTTCTTTTTTCCTCTTCCAAACCGTCTGGCTATCCATCCTCTCAGGGCTGCATGCTCTCTTTCTGCGCTACCTGCAATCATACGCACAATCTCCCTTCTACCCAGCCTATTAGCGCTAACCCTTAAGCGAAGTACATTATGCACGTAGGTTTTCAGCCAGTCTATGTCGTAGCGTTCAGCAATAGTGAGCATTAGTGAAAGCTGGTTGATTTCCCCCAGTTCCACATCACTAAGTAACTTAAGCTTTTCCTCGTCAATATCGGTGAGATTAGTGACTGCTTGTCCCAACGCTTCCTCTCTGCTTGGCGTGATGCCTAAGCTGCGAAGGATATCCATAACAGCTGCATTAACATCGCTGGATTTCGCCATGGCTTAAGCACCTCCTATGGAATGGTATAGCCAAAAGCTGATAGTAACATGCGGATAAAACTGTAAACGCCTGCACCAGTAAACATGAATATCAAAACCATATGCATCGGAATTTTCATTTTGAGAATTAAGCTACCCCAGAAAGTCTGCTCATTCATGTAATCTAAGCGAGCCTTCAATGTGGGATTAGGGTTTCCAGCAAGCTTGATTTTTGCATCCTTCTCTTCTATTCTTTCTGGTTTAATGCTTTTCCTAAGGTGAGCATCAATCAAAACGTGAGGCATTTTTCTTTTCGGTGGATAAAACAGATGTTTAAGGTCTACAAGGTAACGTGTGTGAATGCCTTTACGTAACCAACGCTTCGACTTAACTGTTGCTACACCATAGTCTGGATCATAGTTTGCCTTCTTAAATTCAATGTTATTGCCATACAGCAACACCAGCTTAAGCTTCATTTTTATCACCTACCAGAACTTGATGAAGCCCCAAATCGTCTTCGCTATGTTTATCACTGTGTTGGCGAAGCTGGCGAACATCTGGTAAGTGCGAGTGACTGCTTCGAATAATGGATCCACACTTTGTTCATGAAGTGCTGTTAACCCTACATTAAGCCAATAGAAACCAAAGATAATGAGTAACATTGGAGCGATGCCGATAACGATGCTCCAAGTAAGCCATATAACTTCCCAAACGATGCCTGTTATGCCTTCCAAAAATGACATAAAATCTTGGATAGGCTGAGGCATAACTTCTTTAATGCTAATCCAGAGCCCATTCACGAAATTGATTAAGTCAGTGATTAAACTTCTTTGACCTGTAGGAATCTCTTCTTCTGTTCCTTCTCCTGGCACATTGGTTTTAATCACTTCTTCACCTTTAATGCCTTCCATCCATCCGTAGCCCCATGCATGGACTTCCTGGAACAAATTAACTTGGCTGAACCAGCTTTGTCCAACTGTTACGTATTCATCAAAGCCGCCTACAAGGGAGCCATCAGGCTTGTAAACTCGCATTTGAACCGACAAAACATTAGAGTTGGATTGATTCTGGAAAAACCACACTCGGATAATCGGGTGTCCATACGTGACGTCTGGTTTCCAATACGCCTCTTTTGTTCCATTGACAAACAATTTTACATTAGTGTCGTCCAAATCAAAAATTCCAGCTTTTTCATATCGATACCAAACCTTCAATTCAACTGTAGTTACTGCATTGCTATCTTTCAACGTGAAGGTTGCTCGTTGCTCCATATCCATATCTATCAGAGAGGAACCACGACCATACCCCCACAGCTCCGTTAGAAAATTCCATTGCGTGAAGTTAACGAATCCAGTGTTGTTCCACGCTATCTCATAGGCACGCCAACCCGATGCATCATCTGTTTTCCAATGTGTATGCTCATCGAGAATCCAGTTACCGCTTCTCCCAGTTTCTTGCCAAGCAGCATCTACAATAGGTAAACCAACCAGTAACCAAACTATTATGCATAGAGTGGCTATGCGCTTTTTCAAAGCACGATTACCTCATGCTTAGATATGCGGTCAAACAGCCAGTTAGGACGTTTCAAACCTTGGATATCCGTGGCGACTAACAAGCAGTCTTCAATGTCGATGCCATTATTCTTAAGCTCTATACGTTTACCACCTTGCCATAATGCACTGTCACGTAGCAGTCTAATCTGGTTTGGATGGATGAAATCACAGGAACTAATGATGTCTACAGTTTGTTTTGCAGCGTCATACTTAATGATGAAAAGAGTCATGCCAAAAACGTCATCGATACGTTTGACTTGCTTTTCCTTCTTAAGCTTATTAACAGCCTCATAAATCAGCTTAATGTCCCGTTCAGTTTTCCGGTGCTCAATGGATTCAACGACACGTTTTAAACGTTTGAGATTTTTGCTAAGCAATCTCCCACTTTCTATCTGAATAGACATGAATAAAAATTACAAAAAACATTAGTATAAAACTATTCTTTTTCGAGAATAGTGGAATAATGGAATAAAAATTACAATAGTTTTATTCAAATCCTCTTCTCAACCATTGCATAAAAAGGAGGAAAAATGGAAAATGAGTTCAAGTAGTGTAGATTTGACCGCAGTAGTGAACATTGTCATCGCCATCGTGCCGCTCATAGTTGTGATCGCAGTTTTGAAGATGCTTATGAGAATGTTCGAAGGATTCGGCAGGTAACCAGCGCCATTCTGATGAATGCAAAGGAGCGTGAAACACAATGAACAGGAAGCTATTACTGCCAACAATATTCCTAACGCTACTAACCTTAGCGCCAGTTCTTAGCGCCAGCTTCGCATACAGCTTCACTTATACAAGCTTCAACACTACAACTTGGACATATAAACAAACAGATGAAGCGAGAACAGCGTGGCAAGTGGAAATAGTTAACAATCTGGTATACAACACTACTACAGCAGGAACCGCAAAGATCGAACTCACTAATGCAACCAGTGGAAATCAAACTATAATAGACCTCTGTTATGCAAGTGACGGAACCTTAGATGTATGGATCGGAGATGAAACAAGCCGTGATAAAGTTACATCAGGCTCATGGACAGCAGACGAAAAAATATACTATACCTTAGATTCAAACGGTTACCTCGACATAGGCAATGAAACAGACCGCGACAGCATACTATCCGATTACGTCCTTGGAGCGTTCAGCCTTGAATATGTAGGCGCATCCAGCCAAGAAGGCGCAAACGTAGCGACTTCAGGCTACATATCCGTTGAAATCACAGACGCTCCAATTAGCGTAGAATTTGAAACTGTTACTGATATAATCTATGCAGTTATACCGCTTATCTTCACGGTTGCGGTGCTTGGCGTTGTCATCAAAATGTTCAAATCCGTATCTAAGTAACACCAAACCAAATAAACTCCACCATCCCATTTTTTTATGCAGGGGATAATAAATGAATAGAAACCATGCTTTTGCTTTCGGTTTAGGCGTTATTGCAATAATAATTATCGTTGTCGCAGGCTTCTATCCGTTTTTGATTGAACAAATACAATCCGTAACGTTCACGCAGAAATACTTCTTTTTTCAAGATTCAGATTTCCTAATGGGTTACGGTTCATTATCAGTCCGATGGAAAGGTTTCGGTTGGAATTATTCATCACCATTCTCTTATAACATAAACCTTGCAGACGACAACGCTACGCTATTTTACAACGTATCAGGGAACGGTTGGGGCGGCGCCGTACTATTACAAGGTAAACAGCCTCATTCTTGGGAGAAAAGCTGGAAAATTCTGGGAGGAACAACTTTAGAAAACGCTAAAGAAGTTGATTATGTCGAGTTTAAAAGGTCACAAC
>QMYO01000134.1 GCA_003662715.1 Candidatus Bathyarchaeota archaeon
CCACAAACACCTCAAAACCCCCACATAAAACCCACCAACCTCAAAAACAAAACCGAAAAACAGCCTAAAAAGCAACAAACAACAAGTTAACAGGAAAAGAACCAAACCTCAAACCACACATCTAGAAAACCTAGAAGAAAAGAATAACCTTACCCCTAAGATAACCAAGATACCTTGCCCTAAGTATCTCCAACTTCCCAGAGTAAAAGTTAATAGTTAGATATGCTAAACTTATTCATAAAGCTAGTTTTGGAGGAGTTGAGACTATATGGGGAAAGATTTGCTGTCACCAGATGGAGCGGGATTGCTAAACTTTTTGCGTTCAAACCATCGTAGATATAGAGATACGTTAGATATTTTCAGAGATGTTTACAAGAACAGAGAGAGATTCCACCACTACTATAGACATAGTGGTGTTACCGTGTTCAGAGATATCTTATTGTGCCCACTGCTTAGATGGGACTTAGAGGTCTTAATGCAGTTAAAAGTTATAGAAAAAGACGGAGAAAAATTAAAAATAAACCCAGAAAAACTTAACCAGTTAATCAGATCGCTGAAATAGTAATTTCGTAACCGATAACAGAGGTTGTTAAACTTTGCCACTCTATCATCCATTACTACGATACATTAAAGCTATACGTCTACCTGAATACGAGTACATAGGATTAACAAAGGTTGAAGTAGACCTTCTGGATACAAAGCCATTACAGAGATTACGGAGAATTCACCAACTACCTTCCGCACATTTAGTGTACCCAGGTGCATCCCACACAAGATTCGAACATTCACTAGGAGTTATGCACTTAGCCGGAGAAGCAACAATGTACATCAAACTTAACGAAGAAGCCGTAAACAGAAAGGAGAAAAACATAAGCATGGGCGAAATACTGAGAACCATGAATGAAAAGAAGTTTGAAGACTTTTTACGCGAAGTTCAACTTGCTAGATTAGTAGGATTACTCCACGACATAGGGCACGGCCCCTTTTCCCATACATTTGAACTTTTTCACCAAATGCTTTCAGAAAAAAGAAATGGAGAAGAATTTAACCACGAATTAAAAGGCTTAGAAATCATCAAAAACTGCGATGAAATCAGGAAAGCACTAGAAGATAATGGTTTTACGCCTGAAGATATTATCGGAACCTACATACCCGACATAAAAAATACAGAAAAACTACATATCAACCCTTCTTCCAAACTTTTTTATAAGATAAAATCCATTCGAGAAAATAAACGCCACATAACTGAGATTTTGAAAGGCGAAGTGATAAATGTTGACAGATTAAATTATTTAGTATTAGACGCCCATAGAAGCGGAGCCGTTGAATATGGACACGTAGACGCCTACAGATTAATATACAACCTATACTATTCCAAACAAAGAAAGCTCCTTTGTGTTGGGAAAAAAGCTGAAGCCGCCTTGCTAAGATACATTGAAGCGTACAAACATATGTACGATAATGTTTACCTTCACAAACTCTCACGAGCCGTCGACATACACATCGCATACATGTTAAAATGCGCCATTGAAGCTGAAATTCTTGACAACATTGTTAACCCATCATGGGAACGCCTATTGGAACTATACGATGATGCCTTAATTTATGAACTAAAACAAAAGCTAAAAAACACAAATAAATCTTCCAATCGACAGGCAAAAATAGCACAACAACTTTTAGACATGTATTTGAAACGTAAAGTCTTACGCGAAGCATATAGAATACCAATAGACCACAACAAAGTACAAGGCAAAGGCTACAATGAAATTGAAGAAGACATACGGAAAAAAGCTAATTTAGAAAAAGACAACCTCATAATAGTTTATAAAATAGAAACCTACACCGCCGGCCCACCACCCGTCACTGAAGACGCACTCAAACACTACAAACTATTCGACGAAGACACATGGACCGAAATATCACCCGATGAAACCTTCCTAGATAGAATAAGACCTTTAACCCGAATAATAAAACACTACTATGGAGTTTACACAGAACCCGAACATAAAGACAAAGTAAAAACCGCCTGTAAAACTATTTATGAATAACCCGATCAAGACACTCACCCCCATCAATTCCCCGCACAAAAACAATTTAAATCTACATTAAAAACAGCACCAGAACACATCCCCCACACTTTTAACAACAACATCCAGACCCACAAATCTAATTTACAAAAACCATACAAGCAAACCTACCTAATTAATTCAGATGCACAGAAAACTAAATCAAAGAAAATACTCAAGACAAACAATTTAAAACCCTCTTCAAACCTCACCCCATCAACGATCCTAACAACACATTTAAAATCTTTAGCACAAAACAAAGAGCACAAAAGAAACTCAACACATCAATTTGAATTATTTAATTGAACCAACAATTTTAAGTCCTTACCAAAAACATGTTAAACAACCTTAAACACAAAACAAAACCACAAAAACCGTTACCAACAAACATTTGCTCACTTCCGCCTTTTTCTTGTTACTTAAGAAATAAGACAAACTACTACAATACAAATATTGTCCTTTAACCATGACGAAAACCACAATAAAACACAGATATAAAAACGATACACACAAACATAGTCGCGAAAACCACAACACAAACTAAAATTTTATATATCAACATTCCACATCAATATTTTAGCACAGTTTGTATTAGCATATTACAAATATACGAAAAACACATCAAAATGTAAAACAATAAAAAACGTTGCAGGTGGCATAACAACACATACCGCCACCTGTAGCCCGTCCCAACCGGGCTAAACATTTGATATTCCAAATGTTGTTTATCTTTCTTCCTCCAACTGTTTAAATCTCCGCTTTTGAGGTGGAAAGTATGACCTCAGACTCGGAGGGGGATGGATGCTTAATTTCCATCATTATTCCCGCTTACAATCTCTCCAACAAAATAAAGTATACAGTAAGAAACGTAAAACATGTACTCAACAGTCTAGGAATAAGCCACGAAATTATAGTCGTCGACGACGGAAGTTCCGACGACACCTACGAGAAAGCACTAGAAATCACAGATAGCAATGTTAAAGTTTTACGCTACGAAAATAACCAAGGCAAAGGCTACGCACTACTACATGGACTAAAACACAGCACCGGAAACCTCATAATGTTCTTCGACGGAGACCTAGACATACCAGCCAAACAAATACCATCACTAATCAAAGCTTTCAAAGTTAAAAACGTAGATGCCGCCGTAACCACCAAATGGCACCCACACTCAAAAGTAAAAGCACACTTCGTCAGAAAATTCCTAAGCAGAACATTTAACATTTTAGTCCGGTTCCTAACAGGCATAGAGCTAAGCGACACACAAACAGGCGCCAAAGTCTTCAAGAAAAAAATCCTAGACGACATCGTACCCTTACTCACAGTTAAACGCTACGCCTTCGACGTAGAACTACTAACAGCAATAACCACAAGAGGCTACAAAATAGTCGAAGTCCCATCAATCCAACCAATAAAACTAACAAGCAAATTCGAACTCCACGAAATCATAAAAATGCTCATCGACCTACTAGCAATAACCTTTAGACACCGAATAAAAAAACAATACACAAACACGAGAAACTAACGACGCACCAACTCTGATTTCGCCATCAAAACCATCAGTAATTAGCCACATTTTTGAAAGCATGGTGTAATCTATGACAAAGTTTGGAGCCTACATAAAACCCACCACAAAAAACCTGAAAACAGTGCTATCAAAAAAGTTTTCCGAAGTTTACTTCACCCCAAACCCGAAAATGGCAAGACATGCCAAGGAACTGGGATTAACATATGTACCCGTAATCTGGGTTCCCGAAGCCAAAGACCCAAAACTTGGAGTAGTTGACATCTGGGGGAACCAGAGACTCTTCGCCTTCAACAACTCTGGCTGCCCAGCAAACCCAATAGTCCAAGAAAAAGCCATTAAACAGTTAGAAAACACTATAAGTTCAACGGAATCAGATGCAGCAATATTGGATGCCTTAAGATTTCCCAGCCCCTACAATATGAAAACATTTTTCTCATGCTTTTGCACCCACTGCCAAAAACACATGAAAAACATGGGGATCAACCCAGACGAATTGAGAAACTTACTCATTAAAACCACAAAAAATCTTAACAAATATCCTTACATATCTCCTGAAGACCTCAAAGCCCTCACATCCTTCATTTACGCGAGACAAATTATAATAGAGGACTTTACAAAGAAAATCCACGAAACTGCAAAGAATTTGAATATAAGTTTATGGGCTGCTGTCTTCCCACCCAGCTTAGCTTGGCTCGTAGGACAAAACTACACAATCTTATCAAAATATGTGGACGAATTTCACATAATGCTTTACCATAAATGCAATGGAGCCGCCTGCCTAAACAAAGAAATAGCATGCCTCACAAAAACCCTCCAAGAAGTAACTCAAAGATCCCTTGAAAACGTGCAATATGCAGTATATAGGCTTACTGGCATCCTCACATCAAGATCTTTAGAGGAACTAGAAACCATTGGAATCAAACCAAACATAATAGTCAATGAAGCAAAAAATGCTATACACTTGTTAGGTGAAAAAGCCATTCCCACATTTTGGTACGACCCGCAACTTCATGAGAAGTACATAAGTCAGCTATCAGAAATAAAGCTTGACAAGATAGTATTTTTCTTTGTCAGTGACTAAATATGGAAACTTTGAGGATACTATGGTTAAATTGGAGGTGCATAAAACATCCACTTGCCGGAGGAGCAGAAGTATACACCCACGAAATAGCAAAAAGACTCGCCAAACTCGGACATGAAATATTCCTCTTCACAAGTCGGCCCAGAAACCTTCCAGAAAAAGAGTTTATCGATGGCTACATTGTATTACGCGGAGGGAATAATTATTCCGTATATCTGCAAGCAGCAAAAACCTATAAAGAAAAATTTAAAGGAAAAATCGATGCCGTGATCGATGAAATTAATACAATACCCTTCATGACCCCTCTCTACGTAAAAGAACCAATAATAACACTAATACATCAGTTGTGTCGCGAATGCTGGTTCTATTCTGTTCCACTTCCCGTTGCAGTAACTGGCTATGTTACTGAGCCAGCCTTACACCTGCCATATATTAAGAACAGCAATGTTAAAGCTGTAGTTACAGTATCCGCAAGTACAAAACAAGATTTAATTAACATAGGTTATCCTGAATACAAAATACATATAGTACCCAATGGGTTGAACGTTGATCAATATGGACCTGGAGAGAAAACCCCTTATCCTCAAATATGTTATGTTGGCAGAATAACACCCTACAAAAAATTAGAAACCCTAATTAAGACAATGAAGATTTTACAGAAGGAGATTTCGGGTATCGTGTTTATCATAGCGGGAAGAGCAGAACTAAAATATTTGAGAAAACTTAGAAGGTTAGCTGAAAAATATGATGTGAATGTCAGGTTTAAGATTAATATTTCTCATGCTGAGAAGATAAAGATTCTTAGAGAATCGTGGATACTTGTTTATTCATCAGTTCGGGAAGGTTTTGGACAGACTATAGTAGAGGCCAATGCTTGCGGAACCCCCGCGGTAGCATATAACATTCTTGGGATTCGAGATTCAATAGAACATATGAAAACGGGAATTCTTGTATCTCCAAGGAACATAAA
>QMYO01000135.1 GCA_003662715.1 Candidatus Bathyarchaeota archaeon
GATGCGGTGGTTAGGCATATTTGTAGCACACGAGCAACCACAGACCTTGCTTTCGCTTGGTTTCCTTCTGCAAGATATTGAGCAATGTATTTGATGGCGGCGGAAGGTAAAGCAAAGGTGCCAAGGACTTGGATTAGGGTTATTAGGAAGGCGAAGAGGGCGTAGATGCCCATGTCCTCTTTTGTGAGTGTGCGGGTGAGAATCATTATGTAGAGTACGCCGATGGCGGAGGTTAGGAAGCCTTGGATAAAGAGGTAGGTGGTGCCTCGGGCAACTCGTGCTCCTGGACGCATAGTGGACGACATTGAACTTTCCAGCCTTCCTTAATGAACAGATGAGAATATAGAGCGCATTGATAAATTTAAGGGACTCTCTTGGATAGGAGGCTGTTGAGAATTTCTAAATATAATTGGCTGAAATTTCGAAACGTTTCCGAAATTCAAATATCCATCTAATTTAAACATTCTGATAAAGTTCTGGAATTGGTGGCCGTTATGAAAAAAATTAATTTGAATTTAAAATGTGTGTGTATAATCGCTTTTGATGGTCTAGAGTATGATCTAGTTGAAGAGTTTAATTTAGAAAAGATTAAGCAATGTGAATGCGGGAAAATTGATGTCAGTTTGTTTAAGATGTTGGCGACGCCGATAGTTTGGGCGTCTTTTATCACGGGTGTACCGCCTGAGGAACATGGTTTAGACGATTTGATTGCGTGGAGAAACCCTATTATTCAAAAGTTGCGTCGGCTTTCAATTAGATTGAAGTTAGATAGAATTGGTGGAAAAGGCAAAATCTTTGAATTGTTAGGTTTCAAACGTGGGGAATTCTATGATTTGATGGTTGAAAAGTTTAAGAACAGAAAGACGAAGACGCTTTTCGATGTAATTGCTAATTCTAAGGCTTTTTCTGTTCCTCCATACCAAAAGTGGATTAGCGACAAAACACGCTTTCTTATGAAGGAAGCTGTAGAGAATGAAGAGAAAGTAGCTGCTTTCGAAGAGCATGTGTGGAGCGTGTTCGAGGAAAAAAGAGAGAAATGTTTGGAAATTATCGAAGATGGTAACTGGAATTTGTTTATGGCGCATTTTATGTTTACAGACCTACTTGCCCACATCTACATCGGAAATTCAGCGAAAATGTTTGAAGTTTATGCGGAAGCGGAGAAGTTTGTTGATGATGTAACGAAAATTCTTCCAGAGAAAACTTTGCTTTTGATTGTATCTGATCATGGTATGGAAAGGCTTGACGAAGGAATGTTTGGTGAACATTCGGATCATGGATTTTACTCTTCCAATGTTAAGCTTGGTTTGGTTAATCCTAAAATCACAGATTTTTTTGACTTAGTTGTGGGAATGTTTGAATCTGGTGTTTAGTTTAAAAATAACCCAGCCTCTGTAGTCTTTCTTTAAGCTTTTTTTTGTCCTGATCGCTATGGACTTTCTCTTCTTTTGAAGATATTTCTCTTTCCAGAACATAGATTATATACTTCTGAATCGTGTCAAAGTCAGCTCTCAGCATCTTCTCGCTCAATTTCTCGAAAAGTTTCCTAGGAATCTTGATAGAAATAAGGTCGTTTTTCTTGTTCGACAAAGATCTTCCCTAAACTCCAGTCACAGAGAGAGTATTTATATGTTCTCTTTCAATTAAATTTAAAAAATGTGTTTAATTAAAAAATAACAGAAACGTAGATAAGGCCTAGCGAAAAAGCCGGAACTATAACCGCTGCCAATAATCATATATTTTCATGCAATATTTTTAACCATCGGTTTACTCATAGAACTACTGATTTGGAGAAAAATCTCATAGAGCCAAACATCGCCACTGCCAGAATGAATACAGCTCCTTCACTCGCTTCATATTTTGCGGATGTGTGATCTTCTTGATCATATTCATCGTAAAATACATCTAGGGGCTACAGGTAATTTTCTATTTCCTTTTACGACATAAAGCTGAAATTTGTTTTCTCCGTAAGAGCGTGTGGCTAGTTTTGCGGACGAATGCCAATAGTAGATCTCCGAATAAAGATTTCTTCCCAGATCTTAACTTCTCAGCAATTCTTTCCGTGCAATAACATTGAACATATGGAAACAATTTTGAAAGCAAGTGTTCGAAGCTTTTGGAAGTCCATGAATAAAGGTGATATGGGCAGTCATCGGGACATCTTTCGCCATACGGGATTTCCAGATAAACAATAGAGTTAGAAACTCTGTGGAATTCTTGTAAAACCTTAAACGGATGAAGGCAATGCTCTAAAAGATGACTGCTGTAAACAATATTGAAAGCCTCGTCTCTGAAAGGAAGATAATGAGCGTCTGCAAGAACGAAGTTTTTTATTGTTTTAGGATTAAATGCAACGTGTTCGCCACCTCTATGGGTAGGGGCAAAAAATAAATCCACGTTTACATCACCCTTCGGTTTAGAGCCACAACCAACATCGAGAATCATAAAATCATCCTCAGCGCATCAAGTATTGATATTGATAGTAACGCTTTTTACTCATAAATTTGAAACGTGATCTTTCAATCGTTTTGATCAGGCGTTTAATTCTGTGAAGCGGTGGGTTTTCGGTTCCGTGTAAGACGAAGGTATCAGTTTTTTCTTCGTTTAGCCATCTGTAGGCGTGCTCATATTTGGTCATCCATCGGATTTGTTTCCCACTTATGGCTAGAGCTAGAGCATATTGGTCTTTCAAGTTATTAACAGGATGGGGATTCGGAAGGTCGTCATCGTTGATATATTGGAGCCATTCTTGCTTTATCTTTTTGTGACAATAATTCTTGAAGATGAGAAAACCCGTGTTAGGTATTGGAATTGGGTCCTTTCCACGCTCAGTAAACATCTGTTGCCAAATTTCTTTATTCATCTGTTTGTTTAGAGGTTGCCCAATTCTTGCTGAAAGATCATATTTACCATTAAGTAGGTTGAGGATATTCTTTTTCACTATGGTGTCGGCATCGAGGAAAATTACGTTTGAACAGTCAATATCACAGAGATGTATTTTCTCTCCATAGCGACTGGCTCCTCTTTTCTCTGTGAATACAAACGGTTTTGTAAGGTTTGGAGCTTCTATGACTGTGGCAACTTTCGAGAGTTTCCTGAGATTTCTTCTACTTCTTGGTGGTGTGTAGAAAACGATGATGTCCTCTTTATCGACAAAGTTAAGGAGACTTTTAATAGATCTAACTGCTTGATCAACTAATTTTTGTCTATTGGTAACTGTATAAACAAATTTAGCTGAATATGTCGCCATAGGTAGGATGGACTCCTTCATTTCTGCTTTTGAAATGTCTTTACAACAATTAAATAATGATTACAACATTGCAATTTAGCATCAAGCCGGAGATTTAATATAAATTTTATTCACACACTTAAAAGTCTAGTTAAGCTAAAAACTTTTATTTTTCAGCGAATAATTTTTCTGATTTCTTTTCTGAATGAGTTTAGCATCCATTTTATTTCGTTTTCCTTTCTTTTCTGCCTCAAATATTCTGGACATTTCTGCTCCTTACTCAGAACTGCACTCAAGTACCCAATAACCGTACTGAAATACTTCATTAAGGCATATACTGGAAAAAGAAGAGACACAAGACTTCTTCCATACCGAAAAAGCGTCAAACAATAATGAGGAGACAAAACAACATATCTAAAAAGCAACTGTTCATGCATATAGAGCACAGAACCTCCAGTTTGATACATGGCAACACCGTTACGCATACTTGTTTTCACCAGTTTAGTCGTTGTATATCCTCGTATGTCATGTGCCAAAGTAGACAGGTCACAGATTTGTCTATACCCATGCACACGCAACTCAAGATCAAACATTATGTCTGTAGCATATATAGATTCATCAAAAAAACCTACTTTCTCAAACACCTCACGAGGAAAGATGTAGAAACCACTCCTTGGAAAGATATCTTCTGTTGTCACCCCATTTCTCTTCAAGAGCCTTGAATAAGTTCTACGAGCCATCAAATAATACAAAGTATTGACCCAAGACCCGCCTAGAGGAACTAATATGAAACCACTAACAGTGCCCACATCTTCATTTCTAAAATGAGAGAGCAGACGAACCAGCCAATCACTTTCAACCTCTATGTCTGCATCAATTATAGCAACATAATCACCCCTAGCGTGTTTAATGCCTTTATTTACAGTTTCACTGTAAGGGTTCCTTGCACTACTAGAAAGTTTATTAATTAATCTCACTGGAAACCCTTTTATTATTTCGACAGACCTGTCCGTTGACCTATCGTTTACCACTATAACCTCCATAGTAACGCCTTCAGGAAGCTTTGTATTAAATATGGCACTCAAACACCTTCCAATAGTAGCTTCTTCATTGTGACATGGAACAACTACGGATATAAGAGTGATTTCGGCGCCCTCCTCATTCCACCTTCTTAATCCATTCCATGAGCCATCCGCCTAAAATAAAGGGTCTAAACCTAAATATGGCATGCCCCATCGTTCTCATAAAACCATAGCCAACCATATATCTTCCCCGACCCATCCTTATCTGCCCATTCACCATAGACTCCAAAGACATGTGTCTTGCATGATATACCTTCACAGCCGACGTTGATACACTCCTGTATCCTCTCTCAGCCAAACGGATATCCAAATCAGTGTCAGTTGCGAACACATCTCGAAAACCATTAATTTCATCCAAAGCTTTCTTTAAAATAACCCTCGCTGCTCCATAACGTCCTCTCCCTAAAGGAGCGAAGCGATATGTTTTTTCCCAAGCATACATCAATCGATTCCACAAGGTGTCGGGATACGTGATAACTTGGGCAGCGACTGATGCAACATTGCCTCTCAGCATCGGCATCACATCTTTGAAAAAGTTTGAAGGAATTATCATGTCTACATCAACTATTCCTACATACATGCCCTTTGCATAGCTGAAACCAAATTGCAGAGATTCAGCATACCCATTTATCCATTTTTTCTGTTTTTTCTCAACTATCTTTACATTGTATTTTTTGGCTTTTTCCACCGTATCGTCGGTGCATCTGTCAGCGACAAAAATAATCTCGTAAGAAAGGTTCTTAAGAGCATTAAGGAGATTTGGAAAAAACTTATCCACATACTCTTCTTCATTATGGGCACAACTTATAACGGAAATTAGAGGTGACGATGACGTTTCCATAAGTTTCACCAATTACCCAGTAGCTTAACTACTCCATCCACAAGATTTTCAGCACTCTTCAACAGAGTTAAAACTTTCCTTTTTTCTCGCTTAAGAAATCTTCCTTAATAGTAGGCGTTGAAAACTGGAGAAGCTTATAGAAAACATTTTTAAATATCCATGAATCATGCTACACGTTTAGAGGAGACAAAAAGTTGTTCAAGAAAAATGCGCGCGGACTCGAATATGAATGTGTGAGATGTGGCAGAAAAGTGATGTCCAACGAACTGGAGTTAAGGGGAGGCGGAGTGAAATGCACCTTCTGCGGATATCGAGTGCTCAAGAAGATTAGACCGCCTGTTGTGAAACGCGTCATCGCCAAATAGTTTTTTGTTTTCATTTATCGGCAGCTTTTAAGGATGGCAATCTCAGCAGTATAGCTTCGTAAACTAGGAAGCCTCCAGCAATGCTGATGGCTCCTTGAATTGC
>QMYO01000136.1 GCA_003662715.1 Candidatus Bathyarchaeota archaeon
CATTAAAGAGTTGCAGAGGTCGGAAGAGAAATTAGAAAAAGCCATTCGAAATTGCAAAGAGACTATTGCACGAGAGCAAATAAAGTTAAAGAAGTTGAGGAGGATCGTTGCAGGGTACATCTAAGGCGAAGGCGACAGTAATACAAAGAGCGTTTGAAAAATTCACTTGAAAAGGGTTAGAGAATGGCTTTCGGGACTTTCCCTTTTAGGTTAGTGTTTTTTGAGTGAGTAGCTTGCGAGCCATGCTATTAGGGCGATTAGGAGCAGTAGCAGTATTGGGTTGCCGAGGAGACGTGTTATTGTTTCTATGAATCCGCCTTGTGTTATTGTGGTTTCGGTTGTGGATGGGGTTGTGGTTGCAGTGAATGTTATGTAGGATACTGTTGTTATGTTTTGGTTTTGCGGTGTTGTGGCTGTGACGGTGAAGGGTATGTTGTAGTAGCCTTGAACGTTTGCTGGGACTGTTAGTCTGGCTTGGATTGTGGCTGTGCCTAGGGCTTCTAGGCCGCGTGTGGCATGCATGGGCAGGGTGTGCACCATTTGGAGCCATCCGCTTTTTGTTTGGAACTCTACGGATTGTATGGTTAAGGCGTTAGCGTCGAACATGACGGTTACGCTGAAGTCTTTTGTTGAGCCTGCTTGTATCGTGCCTAATTCCACTATTGAGGCTTTGAATGTCATGGGTGGAGGAGTTGGAATTTCAACCGTCTTGTAGGCGAGTTTGATTTGGGTTTTGTAGCTTATGTAGAGGTTTAGAGCTGTGTCGGAGCCTAGGTAGATGTTGTCTACATACCAGCCGTAAAACTTGAGCATGTGCGTAGCGTTGTGATATAGTTGGGTGTCCAAAGCCTCGAAATGGTAGTAGCCTGAACCGCGGTAAATGTTTGTGGGTGTTTGCACTTCCCAATCGTCAACTTTGAGGTGCACATATATTTCGGGCTCGCTTACTATGGTTACGTTGTGGGCTGCGAAAACGATGGTTACCTCCGTCGTGCCCGCAGGCAAATTGAAAGTGTAGCTTTTGTCAAAGCTGACTACCTCGCCGCCCTTCTTCCAGCATTTGAACCCGTAGACATATGTGCTGTTCACGGTTACTTTCTCATCTAAAACTGTAAGCGTATGCGAACCCGTGTTGAGGAGGTTGCTCCAAGGCGCGAAAAGAATCTGTTGTGGATAATCCAAAGTGAAGGCTATGTAAGAAAGTTCTACTGGTTCAACATTAACCGTTAATCGCGCCGTAATCTGTGTTACAGCTTCCTCCTCATACCAGGTGCCGTGTCCAGGCTCTGGGTCAACAAACTTGCGAATTTTGAAGCCGTAAACCCACAGCTCACGAGCAGTATTCAGCATGGTGAAAAGGTAAATTCGGTCAGGGCTTTCCATATTTAACTCGGTAAAATTTAACGATTTTGAAGTGCATGTTACATTAATATAGCCGGAGCTGTTTCTAGAAATTAAAAAGTATTCTGTCCGTATTGCATTTACGTCGTATGTATAAGAATAAATTGCGTCATAATCATTGTGTCCAACCGCTATCTTGAGTTTATGTTTCTGATAATAATATCCATGATAGCTTATGTGCACTGTGCCAAGATTGGAAGAGGAGATTTCGCCTGAAGTAATGCTGAAGCCTCCTCTCCAACAATGAGCACTTGTGCCCCACATATCTCCGATTTTGCCGTCTATTCTGAGAGGTGAGGGTTCCTCTTGAGCCGCCGAAAAGGATTCTACAATGTATGTGCTTGGAAATGTTATAGTGTTCCTACTTTTTAATTTCAAATTGTTTGATGCTGTGTGAAGTCTTCGCAGAGAAGTATCTATGTTATAGGTTCCGCTAATTAGTTCCCATCTCGGTTGAAGGGTGCTGTTGCTCCAGTCTTCAGCAAAAATGAATGTCTGGTCAATACTCGACTCGCCTGTGGCTTCTGGGTTTCCGTAATAAATGTAGATGGTTTGGTCCGTGCTCAAGTCGAGGTGAGGCTTAATCCAGAACCAAGCTTCGTCAGTAGTCATGTAGGTTATGGCGTAGGGGAAAACATTTCCATCCGCATCTGCAAACCTAACGTCGCTGAAGTCTTCCTTGCATTTTGTGCTCACATAAACAACATTGCCACTGTCTGTTCCAGAAGCGCGCCTAACCTTAAACATCATCTGATAGTTGGCACCAGCACAAGCAGCTCCCGTGATGATGTGTTTTTTGCGGTAGGTCCAGCCTGAAAGCCAGCCTGGCGGAATTTCGCCTTCAGCTTTTGCGATTGGCAATTCAAATATGGAAAGGCACAGCGAAAAAGCTATCGAAACCACGAAGATGGAAGCCAAAGCTTTAAACAATAAAGCCTTTTGCATAGCGTCTCTTCCAAAGGAAAAATTAGAGAAAACGCCAGAAGCCCCCGACTCTTTCAAGGGTAGGGATGAATGGTGTAAACACTAAATAGGTATGCGTATACCTAATGTTGGTGGATATGCGGAAAACTCGGTACGCCCACTACACTTTGAACCATCATTTCGTCTGGTGTCCAAAGTACAGAAGGAAGGTTCTGACAGAAGAAGTTGCGGGGAAGTTAAGAATGATTATTGACGATATTGCTGGGCAGATGGTTTTTGACGTAATCTCGCTTGAGGTGCAACCTGACCATGTCCACCTGTTCGTCTCAGCTCCACCGAAATACTCACCAGCCCAACTTATCAATGCCATAAAAGGTGCTTCATCTAGAAGGTTGCGGAATGATTTCCAGAGCTGAAAGAGACTGTAAACAAAGAGTCTCTTTGGACACGCACCTACTACGTTGGGTCTGCAGGTCACGTTTCCAGTGAAACCATAAAGAGGTATATAGAAGAATGTCAAGGCATGTGAGAACCCTAAAGATACCTGTCCACTATCTCACAACAAAGCGTAAGCTCTGCATTCTTGATAGGTTAACAGCTAGGTTAACCTATGCGGTAAGGCTTTTCTGTGAAGAAGCGGAAAAAGCTGGTTGCGTTCCAAAAACTAGACGAGAAATCCGACAGTTTAGCAACCACGTAGCTGAGAAGACGGGTCTTTCTGCAGGTTTCATTCAACAAGCAGAAGATACAGCTTTGTGGATGTGGCGTTCCTACAGGGAACTGCATAAGAAATGGGAGTTCATGTTGAAAAGGGCGGAGAAGGGAACCAGGTGGCATAAGAAACTTTTGAAACGTGAACCCTCACCATCATGTACCTCCAAACGGAGTAAACTCAGAAAGATACCTACGTTGTTTGACAATAGAACAGGTGAAATTCAGAGAGCATCAGTTAAGCTAACCGAATGGGTTGCTCACATATCAACGCTGAAAAAAGGTGAAACAACAGATATTCTGTTGAACCCTTCAGAATGGCACAGAAAAATGTTGAGGGAAGCAGAGAAAATCAAGAGCTTCCAGATAGTCAAGAAAAACGGAAAATACTATGTTCACGTCCTCTGTGTATACCGAGTTTCCTCTCCTGAGCCAAAAGGGATTGCTGGAGTAGACCTCGGTCTGAACAGACCGTTATCAGCCGTGCTGGTAGATGAGGGCTTCCGTTTCAGCATATTCCGAAATGGAAAACAGGAGAGGTTGAAAGAGTTGAGCAACCGTGTAAGTCACCTGAGAAGGCTTGAGAAATGGAATGTTCTGAAGAAGCTAAGACACAGACGGTTGAACATAGCGAAAGAACACGATAGAAAGCTAGCGAAAGAATATGCAGAAGCTTCTAAAGGCTACTATACTTTCATAGGATATCCCAGATACATCATCTACCAGAAATTCAGAGGCAATGGCGAAAAACTTGGACGAAAAATGCTTCACGGATGGAGCTTCCTACGGCAAGCATACTATATCGTACATGAGAAAGCAAAAGCTGGAGACGAAGCCGAGATAGTTAACGAGTGGTGGACTTCATCTCGGTGCTGGAAGTGCGGAGCCAAAGTTGAGCGACCCAAACAAAGCCGTATAATCTGTGAGAATGGGCATCAATACGACGCTGACTTCAACGGCTGCATGAACATCCTTCAGAGAGGATATGCCTCTCTGAGGAGTAAGACCCTTGCGAGCATTCCAACTCTAAATAGGGCGGGGGCTACAGTTGACATAGCCCAGAACAGGAGATGAATCGGGTGAAGAACTCGAAGAGTCCTGAACTTCATGGAAGCCCTACGCCTCCAGGCGTAAGGGAGGATGTCACTGTCTACGCCTTGAAGCAGCCACGATCAGAACGGTCATTAAGATTAAGAAGATGATAAGCGGGTCGCCAAGATAGACTAAAAACTGCTCCAGCACACCCGTTTCCCTTGCTGTTTCAACCGTGAATTTAACGTAGGAGTTAGCTGTAAGCGATGTTCCTTCAATCATGCCCGTGATGGAAACGGGAATGCTGTATACGCCTTGCACGTTTGCAGGCGTTTTAAGCTGAACCTTCAAGGTTGAGTTGCCCTTCGTAATGTCAAAGGGAAGCTTGTCCAGAATCGTGAACCATTCGGATTTGAGTTGAAACTCTACATTAACGATTTTTGCGGTTTGGTTACAGTGGATGGGTATGGTGAAGTTAACCGTTGAGTCAGGCTCTATTCTACCTAGGTCAGCGACGCCTACGCCCATGCTGAAAATAGATATGTATTGGGGCGGCTGTGGCTCTTCTTGAGCGGGGGGAGCCGCCCAGCTAATGATCACGTAGCTTGAAAGATTGTATATTTTGATGTATCCGTCTGAATACGTCCAGTCGCTCCAAGTTTTCCGATTCACTTGCACGCTTTGCGGAGTGCCCATTCCAGCGACATAGACAACAGCTATTGCAGAAGTGTGGAACGAAAGTTTGCGATTAACATAATCGTAGAAGAAGCTTGAAATGGCTGATTGGCTGGCAACCCAGCAGGTGTCAGCAACTTCCTTGGCGAATTGTATGGCTAGGCTTTGGCTGCACAATGTCAAACCGTAAAGGGGCTCTTCTAAAGCGTAGGCTTCGCTTCCATAAAGCATTCGGCTTAAATTCCGGATTTGAAAGGTAGCCCATCCAGAACCGTTAGTGTAAGCGTAAGCCCCGCCATAGCTGACTCTGCAACCGTTAACAGGCTGGTCGTCATAAGTGTATTTAACTAGGACACTTACAAATCCTTTTTCCAAATCGACAGCTTGACTGTAAATAGCTAACCCGTCCCAAATGACTTGAACCGTGTTCGACTCGAAGACGGTAAGTCCATATAGGCTATCGCTTATCCCCATCACGGTGAAAGCGTATCTTCCAGCCTCAGACTTGGCGAGCTCCGTGTCGTTAAGCCTGTAATAGCCCTGAAAAGACGCTTCGTCGTAGACGTAAACTCCTGAAATGCTAACCGACGCTGAAGAACCAATGTTAATTCTATCGTCAGCCACGGAAAGCGTGAATACTACTTTGTCAAAAATCGCGTATGGCAAATCAACATCCATTTTAAACGCGGATAGCCCGTAATGGTTGTCTACGACTGATGTTACCGCGAAGACAAGTTTGGAAACATTTGACGAACTAAATGCTTTAACCCATCTTAAGCCATCCCATGAAGCCAAAGAGCCGTTAATATACAACGCATTATTTGAGTCAAAAACTGCTTGATCATACTCGTATCGGGCTTTAAACCAGACGTAAAC
>QMYO01000137.1 GCA_003662715.1 Candidatus Bathyarchaeota archaeon
AGGAGACTCTTAGGCAGTGTCGGGAGATTATTGAAAGGTTTGAGGGGTCGGAGGAGACTTTGAGGTATATCCAGCGAATAGAGGTGTCTTTAAAAAGGCTGGTGGCTTCAACAGATTAATGAAATAGCGAAAAAAGTGAAGATTTCTCTATTATATCGTCTGCAGCGTCTTTTTCCTTCTGTGAGAACCGCGGGCTGTCTAGGTGGTGTACATTGGATTAGGTACTCCTTTTCTTCTAGCATTTGCTGAATGGTGTGTATTTTTTTCAATTGAAACTAAACGGAGTTAAACCTTTAATTTCCTAGTAGATTCTTGGAGGTACTACCACAGCTGTCTGAGTTCTCGTCACGCCTTTAATTGTATGAATTTTGCGTATCAATTCTCCCAGCGCCTCCATGTTTTTAAATACAACTTGAACCACAACGTCGTATTGACCAGTAACTGTGTGAGCCGTCTTGACTCCATCAATTTTAAGAGATTCTTCAGCTACCTTCCACAGCATGTCGGGTGCAGTGTTTACGAAAATATAGGCTTCCATGCTATTCTCCTCAAAGTTGCTTTTCATTGGAATATAAAATTAAGTTTTTGGGTTCGCGGAGTTGGCATGTGCAGTTTTGAGAAGTTTAATGAGGAGCAAAGAGCACATAAAGGGGTTTAACAGCCATATAATGCTGTGGCGAAAACGATGAAATTAATTGAGACATGGGTGAAAGCGCCTTTCTTGAAAGGTGCCTCTCTGCTCCTCGTAAGTGAGTGCGCTCAGTCGGTATATCCAGAAGTGTATAAAAGATTCATGAAAGAACGTGTGGTTCTGACCAGTTGTCCAGAAGCGGAGAACGCTGAAATGCTTATGGGCAAGTTGGCTGCAATTTTAACGTGTTCAGATATAAAGGACCTTACAGTGCTGACTATGGAGGGTTCTCCTCATTGTCTTATGTTGCATGCAGCGGCAAATGAGGCTATGTTCATAACTAAGGCTAAGGTTCCGTTTAGTCACTTTGTGATTCTTAACGGAAAAGCCATAGAGGTGAGTTCAGAGAGTGTGAGGGTTGCGAGGTATCTGCATCTTGTGCAAAAGTGTGTCCAAAAGTGTTCTGATATACTTGAGGATTTGAATGGTCTCAGTTTGGAGCATCGTTGTAGTAGGGGGCGGAAGTAAATTTTCAAACTTTTTCTATAGAAACTCCAGCATCATTGAGTGTTGCCATTAATCCTTTCTTATCCGCGCCTTTAATCCCCTTCCAATCAAGAATCGCCGACTCCACCTTTTCTACTGTTTTCTTTATGCATTGCTTCACCATGTCGGCGTCTAACAGGGAAACAGCGTATTTTGGGATGATATGCCCGAAAGCTATCGGCTTGTTTAACGCAATTTTTGTGAACTTGGCATTATAGTGGGGTCCGCCTATACCTAACACCGCTGGATACATTGACTGTTTAGAAACAGCAGCCATCGCAGCGCGAGCCACTGCTTCTGCTGCTTTCTTATCCTTCCATTGCTTTATTGAGCTGCCTAGTTCTACAAACATGGCTGGAACATCTAGGGAGGGACCGTGATGAGTGCATTCATAGCAGACTTGATAGTTCAATTCCAACTCTTCCTTTGCATTAGCCAGTTCTAGCAGTGCATTTTTCATGGCGCTGGCTGGAGAAACTGAAACCTTTCTTGGGATTCCGCCTAGTTCTGCTTTGCCGAGGTTGCCGGGAGTGTGAACTGAGAGGGTTGGGAGTCCGCTTACGCTGCGGTGTTTAGATATGAAAATTGTCAGTTGGGGGTTAAAAAATTGGGTGATGAATTGGGTGTTAACGATTTCTTCGTTAATGAAGACCAGCTTAGCTATGGAATCTTGCACTTTCTTAGAGTATATGGGGTTTTGGTGGAATTTTTCTTCAACTTTTTCAAAGTCGTGTTTGTCAAGGATTTGTTGGGCAATGTTCATGCCAGCAACATCTTTGGTTGAAGCTACAATCAGAATCATGTTAAGTCTTCTCAGCCATATAATTGAGGGGTAAATCAGAACATATAGGTTTTGTATGCATAAAAATTTGTATAGAGGTTTCTTCTAGAAGAAATGTATAGTTTATTTATGAAAATTTTTATAAGAATAGGTAGTGCTGGCAAGTGGGCTAGCGTTGCAGCAGAAGATTTCTCTCGCTCTATTCACCTCGATAAGCTCCTGCACCTCCTGAAAAATAAAAAAGCATACACTTCCATAAAACCATGCCTATAGTGGGGAAGGATGCTGTGGGGAAGGAAGTTGGCCGAGATTGCGGCGCCACTGCTTTTGGGAGGTTACCTTTAATCTCGTGAGGACTAATCGTATAAGGGCTTTCTTCACTCAGCTTCTCATAACACTAACTGATTAAGATGAGAAAAGTGTGTTCACATTTCTTAGCATCTTACTATATACCGGGCATCAATAGCAAAATTTTTATTAACCAAGCGTAAAAGTAACGTGCTTCATGTGCTGGTGACTGGTTTTGGGATATAAAATTTTGATTGTGGGTTGTGGAGCGCAAGGGAAAGCAATCGCTGATTATCTAGCAAGGTTGCCAGAAGTGGACGAGATAAGAGTCAGCGACGTAAATTTAAATGTGTGTAAAAACTTTGTAGAATGGCTAAAAAGTGATAAGGTTTCAGCGTATAAAGTAGATGCAGGTAGAGTTGATGAAATAGCATCGCTTGCAAAAGACATGGACATTGTTGTGAATGCTGTGGTGCCTAAATTTAACCTTAACATCTTAGATGCTGCCTTTAAAGCTGGTACACATTATATAGATTTAGCTTTTGAATATGCAGACTTCGAAAGAGAATTGGAGAGAAGTGATAAGTTTAAAGAGATTGATCGAACAGCTTTAACTGGTGCTGGATTTGCTCCCGGGTTGACAAATATAATTTCGGCGTGCGCAGTGGATAACCTTGACGAAGTGGAAAGTATATTCATAAGGGACGCTACGAGAAGACCTTTTTCAACATGGTCGCCGGAGACGCTTATAGATGACTGGCTAACGGAACCAACAATTTTTAAAAACGGAGAATTCGCAAAAGTTTCACTGTTTAGTGGTGAAGAAATATTTGAGTTTCCAGCGCCTCTTGGGCCTCAACCAGTGTGGTATCATGCACATGAAGAACCACACATGATGGGTCGTTTTATAGGCAAAGGTTTGAAGAACGTAGACTTCAAGATGGGCGGGCCTGATCATATATTTATCAAACAATTGTGGGAATTAGGTTTTCTAAGTGACAGTCCTATTAACGTTAAGAGTGTGGAAGTTGTTCCTAGAGATGTATATCTTGCGCTTGTTCCAAAGCCTCCAACGCTGGAGGAGCTAAGGGATATGGCTGTGAGAGGTATCCTTGGGAAGGAGGAAGGGAGTATGATAATTAGGGTTATTGGAAAAAAAGATGATGTAAAAGTTGAACACGTTTATACTATACATTCACCAACTACGTTGAAACTTCAGGAAAAGTGGCCTATTTGTAACTCTATATCTTACGCTGTTAGTTCTGTTAGCTCGCTTCTAGTTAGCTTTGTATGTAAAGGAGAGATAGAAACTAGAGGGGTTATTACGCCCGAGCTCTTGGAACCAGATGTCAGAGGGAAGCTCCTAGCAGCGCTTGCAAAACAAGATCCGCCAATAAGAGTGTTTGAGAGAGTGGAGAAATTTATAGCGTAACTTAACAAGAGTGTAATTAGGAACTTTGCAAAGGAAAAGTGAGTTAAAATGCACCTGCTAACCCTTAAAGATTGGTCTTCAAATCAAATTGAAGATGTAATTGAGCTGTCTATAGAGATAAAGAAAAATCAAAGTTCGTATCGAACTTCTCTTAAAGATAAGTCTTTGGCGATGATTTTTCAGAAAACCTCTACTAGAACAAGGGTTTCCTTTGAGGTGGCTATGACTCAGCTGGGCGGACATGCTGTTTATCTAGATTGGAGAACAACCAACTTCATCTTAGCAGACATTAGGGATGAGACTAAGTATCTTTCAAGAAATGTGGATTGCATAATGGCGCGTTTACTAAAGAACGTTGAGTTGAAGGCTATGGCGGAAGCGTCAAGGGTTCCAGTTATCAATGGATGTGACGAAAAGTATCATCCTTGCCAAGCTATCTCTGATTTAATGACGATTAAAGAGAAGAAGGGAAGCTTGAAAGGATTAAGGCTCACCTACATTGGAATTCACAATAACGTTTGCAACTCCCTTATAGAAGGCTGCACAAAGGTGGGAGTGGAGATTACAACTGTGACTCCGTTGGTGAATGAGCCTTCTTTTGACAAAGAGCTGGTTGAGAGAGCGAAGCAGACTGGACTGTACAAGACTACGCTGGATGTTAAAGAGGCTGTGAAAAATAGTGATATTGTTTACACGGACACTTGGATAGACATGGAGTTCTTCTTGAATCCAGAGTTTAAGGAGGAGAAAGAGAAAAGAATCAAGCTGATGAAGCCTTATCAGGTTAATGCTGAGCTGTTGAAGGGTAGTGACGCGTTGATAATGCATGATATGCCGATGCATCGGGGCTATGAGATAAGTGAAGATGCGATAGAGAGTCCGAACTCCATTATTTATGAGCAAAGCGAAAACAGACTGCACTCCGCAAAAGGAATCCTGCTAAAACTATTGGGAAAAGCATAAAATTAACTGGATATCTCCAGTCATCACTTTTTTACTTGTTTATGCGCGTTTGTATTACTGAGTAACACAGTGTCGATACGAAGCTAATATCGAACGATACACTATGGACAAAACTGTTCACTCCAGGACCGATGTTTAGGAATACTCCCGGAACCAAAACAATCTGCAAAAAGATAACTAGGAAAACTATCACATTGAGTATATGAATTCCTAAAACCATTTTTCTTTTATCGAGGCAATGCTTTCGTATATCTTTTAGCTTGAGACTGTTCAATAATGCAAATCCCAGCATGACTCCTATGGAGGCATAGACCAGCCCAGAGGCACCTGTCGTATTAACGTTTGGTAACAAAATAATCCACAGTAGGTTAGATAATATAGCCGACACGAAGATGTTTAACAAAAGGAAATACTCTCTTCGTATCCTTTCTTTTTGATGAAGAAAGATGTTGAGGACAGCAAATAATACTAAGAAAGCTAAAAAAGCGACCATATTAACAATAAGATGCTGACTTTCTACATGTATAAAAATAGAAGTTATGACTCCCCATGGGGTTTGGGAGGAAGCCAATAAAGCGTCACTTAGTGAAGGAAATATATCCGTACTAGCATAGGCTATTACGCTTGGAATTAGCACCAGTAAATATACCAAAAAGGCGGCTTTGAAGTCATGTATTATGTTCCAATCTAGCTTGGATTTTTCTTTACTAATTGCCAATATACGCACCATATGGATAGAAATTACTTGTAGAGTATAACTCTTTTAACCGACATGTAATCACTTTTAGTTGTCGGTTACCCGAGAGTTGGGCACTCATGAAGAAAAAAGATTTGATTAAGGGAGATATGTTACGAGAATTAATATTTCTTGTCTATTTGAACAACAAATATGGTTTAGGTAAGAGAATAAGAATTTCGAAATTGAAGGATTTTATTGGATATAGCACGGGTGGTATATAT
>QMYO01000138.1 GCA_003662715.1 Candidatus Bathyarchaeota archaeon
ACCCGTATCTGCTCTATGTCTTCTTCGGCAAGCTCAGCGCCCATAGATGTCTGCACAGCCTTAACAATTATCTTAACCTTAGCTTTTGGTAAACCTTCCTTCTCCAGCTTTTCCAAGGTGAAGTTGTTCCTATCTCCAAGGTTGGCGACGAGGCGCGCATATGTTTCATGCTTATCTATCAGTCGGTCTAGCTCAGGAAAGTGAAGACCATACCACTCGCGTATTCGACTCATAAACAGATTCAACGTCTTATCCAAATCGTCGATGGTTTGTATCGCTTGCACCACCACTAAGTCTCGCTTTTCAACAGCCTTCTTAACTCTCATTTTGGCGAGTTCCATAGACACCTTATGCGTCCATTGATGAAGTTCTGCCATTTGCTTTACGAATCCAACGTCCACTGCGAATCTGTCAAGATTTCTGCGAAGGCGCTCACCTGCCTCTGAAGGTTTAGCCACATCCACATTGATGTTCAGTTTTTCGCGAGCATTTCTAGCAGTCTCTGAGCGTTCAAACACAAAGGTTGTGTAGCCCTTATCTTTCAGCCTTTCTATTAATGTGACCATTTCATCTGTAAGCTTTCCAGCTTCGATTTTTTCAAGCCTCTCCGCAGTTTCTTTCGCATCTTTTGGAAAGAGAACCTTGTCAACTAGCTCGTTGTTTATTCCGAAGCCGAAAATGCCCATCACGCATTCAACTATTGTTGCCTTCATCCAATTTCCTCCAGTATAGAAACCTCTCAGTTTGTCCAGTCCTAACATTTATCTTGCCTATTGAATAACCTTTACTGCAACAGAGGTCTACTCCCATGTCAAACAGACTTCTCACAGAGATAGCTGGACTAAAACTTGCAAATCCAACAATGCTGGCAGCGGGAATTCTTGGAATGTCAGGACTATCTTTGAAGAGAGTAGCGGAAGCAGGCGTAGGCGCAGTCATCACCAAATCCATGGGGCTAAAACCGCGCATAGGCTATGCTAACCCCACTTTGGTTCAGGTTAACTGCGGAATACTCAATGCCATGGGACTCCCAAACCCAAGCATTCATCATTTTGTGGAAGAAATAGATGAAGCCAAGAAGGGAGGCGTCCCCGTCATCATAAGCGTATACGGCTTTTCATCAAAAGATTTCGGTGAAGCGGCAAGGGTGGCGGCGGAAACAGGCGCAGATGCTTTGGAGCTGAATGTTTCATGTCCTCATGTTGAAAGAACGGGGTCAGAAATCGGGCAAAACCCACAATTGGTGGCGGAGGTAGTTGAAGAAGTGAAAAACGTTGTGGATAAGCCAGTTTTTGTGAAGTTAACCCCAAACGTTGCTGACATCACCGAAATAGCTGAGGCAGCCGTTAAGGCGGGTGCAGACGCCATTACAGCCATCAACACGGTTAGAGCCATGGCGATAGATGTTGAAACAACCCGCCCCATATTAGCGAACAGGGTTGGCGGGCTTTCTGGACCCGCCATAAAGCCCATTGCTCTTAGATGCGTGTACGAGATTTGCCGAGAAGTTAAGGTTCCGCTGATTGGTTGTGGTGGAGTAACTACTTGGCAGGACGCTGTGGAGTTCATGTTGGCAGGTGCCTCAGCTGTTCAGATAGGAACCGCTATCGCCTTTGAAGGATTAGGCGTGTTTAAATCCATAGCAGAGGGAATCAATGCGTATCTTGAAGAAATGAACTTTGGGAGCGTGAAAGAAATTGTTGGCTTGGCTCACCGATATTAACCGCTTGAGAATTGTGAAAATTCAGGATGTTAAAGAGGAGAATTCCACGGTTAAAACCTTCACTTTCCATGACAAATATTGTGCAGACGCTGTGCCAGGACAGTTCGTTATGGTCTGGATTCCTGGAGTTGATGAAATTCCCATGAGTCTTTCAGCCATAGGTGCAGATGGGGTTTCCTCCATAACAGTGGCTGAGGTAGGTGAAGCTACGAAGATGCTTCGTAAGAAAAAGGCTGGCGAAGTTCTTGGAGTACGGGGACCCTATGGCAACGGCTTTGCTTTGACCAGTGGAAGCGTGATGATAGTGGGAGGAGGAACGGGATTAACACCTCTCATGCCCTTAGCTGAACGTCTTGCAGAGCTTTCCGCCAAAATCGTCTTTCTGGTTGGAGCGAAGACGCGGGATGAACTTTTTTTCCTTGATAAGATAGAAACGATTGTTCCAGAGGTCACCGCCACCACCGAGGACGGGAGTTATGGGTTAAAGGGAATTGTCACTGAGCTGGCGGAACAAATTTTGGAAAAGCAGAGATTTGACATGATATATGCGTGTGGTCCTGAACCGATGATGCTTAAAATGTTTCTTTTAGCTGAACAATATAATATGCCTTTTCAAGCGAGTCTAGAAAGATACATTCGATGCGGCATCGGAATCTGCGGAAGCTGCTGCATTGGTGAATATCGGATTTGTAGGGATGGCCCAGTCTTCTCCAGTGAACAATTGAGGAAGGTTAGAAACGAGTTCGGGCTCTTTAAGAGGGAAGTTGACGGCAAAAAAGTTAAGTTTTAAACTTGTAATCAACTATTGCGTGGGTTTTGGCACTAACTTACAAATACACTTAAAAGACGTACATGCGCGCTTTGCAAAAGGTTTATGATTAAAACGGGAATTATTTATAGAGGAGACAAAAGTTATGGACATTCAAGAATTGATTGAAGAAGCAAAGAAATTCGAAAACAATACTAAGGCTAAAAGAATAGTTGAGAAAGCTTGGCAACAACACAAAAAGTTTTTGAGGCTTTATCCATTCAGAGAACATCCTGAGGACATTGATTTATTAACATCCGACAAAATCTACAAGCCTGGAGCAGAAGATTACTTTTTTCTTTGGATTGAACACAGATTGAGGCCGCTTGGGGCTTTGTGGATAGGTAGCGCAAGTGTTTGGGAGAGTGCTAGAAATCAATTGGATAAACTTAAGGAACTTCTGAAAACGATGGTTGACGATTCGCTTTCACTATCTCAGAAAATCGATGCTCATTGGGAAGATATAAAATGGTTTGGTGGAGATAGACATATCGCTAAAAAGATAATTTCCTGTTACTACCCCAACAAAGTGATTCCCATATTCAACACAGAGCATTTGGAGCATTTCGCTAGTAAACTGAACCTTGAGTTTAAAAAGAGAGCACTTGAAGAATATGGCAAGCCATACGATATTTTGTCCATAGGTCAAAAATTCGAGTTGTTCAACAACCTTCTCTTTCAATTAAAGAATAAACATAGAGAATTCAAAAAATGGGATAATTCTTTTTTCGTGAGATTTCTGTATGAAATCTTTCCTCCACAAAAACCACCTGAACCTCGGAAACCATTATACTCATTGGGGATACTTTTTGAACCAGAATACGAACAAGAAGTGCTCTATCTGTTTTCTGTTTTTCATAGAGAGCTAGGGTTCCCATATATAATTAAAATTCAGTCGCATGAGTTTCCAGATGCCATAGTGATGAATAAAAATAAAGAGACAAAAACAATCGAGTTCGAAGTAAGAGCCAGTGACTTTTTAACGCATAAGCATGATAAAAAAGGTTGTGATTACATCGTATGTTGGGAAAACGATCTAGCGGAAGACCAATACAAGGACCTACCAGAAATAATATCGATAAAAAATAGTACTGAAGAATTTACATAAGAGAATCAAAATTTAATATGCACCGCGCATCCTCTGTATAGTCTTCAAGATTGACAAAGTAAGCTTCTTTTAATGTTTTTGTCTTTCTGAAGGTTTTTGCTTCATGCATATACAAAAAATGTGGGTTTGTAGAGAAATTCTGGAGATGTCTCCCTCAAAACACCTAAAAGGTTATATTTATCCATGGAATATTTCGATGCTAAGCGGGTGCCGCGGGATGAGAGGTGGCCGTCAAATTCAAAGCTAATTCTAGACGTTGGCTAACGCTAGGCTATAACCCGCTTGAGCTTGAAAAAGAAATCCGCGAATTCTGGGAAACCAACCAGATTCCTCAAAAACTCAGACAACTCAGAGAAAAAACTAACATAGGCACCTTAGGCTATGTTGAGGGACCTCCAACCCTAAACGGTGTTCAACATGTGGGGCATGCTCGAGGCCGAGTGATGAAGGACCTCCGTTACCGCATGAAGGCTATGCAGGGATTCTATGTCACTTTCCGAGCGGGCTGGGATTGTCAAGGTCTGCCAGTTGAGTTGGAGGTGGAGCGAGCCCTCGGCGTTAAGAACAAAAAGGAACTTTTGGAAAGGGTGGGAGAAGAGCGCTTCATCGAAGAATGCAAGAAGACTGTGATGAAGTATTATCGTGAATGGCGCAGTGCTGATCGTAAACTGGGCATGTTCATGGACTACGATAAGGCTTACTGGACATATCTTGACGATTATATCGAGAGGGAATGGCAGTACCTTAAGCGAGCTTGGGAGCAAAGTCTCTTAGGTGAAGGCTACTACGTTGTTGCCTACTGTCCTCATTGTCAAACTTCCCTTAGCAACGCCGAAGTTGGACTTGGCTATGAAGAGGTGGAGGACCCCTCTATATATTTCAAGCTTAAAGTGAGGGATGCTGAAAACGAGTATTTCATTGTTTGGACCACCATGCCCTTCACCATAATCACCGACATGATGATAGCGATTCATCCAGAGGCTGAATATGCCAAGGTTAAGGTAAACAATGAAACGTGGATACTAGCAAAAGAACGCGTTGAACCAATCATGCAGAAGCTTGAAGTGAAAGACTACAAACTTCTCAAGGTGGTGTTAGGTAAAGAACTGGAAGGCATAAAATATGAGTATCCCTTCCTAGACATGGTTGCTAAACAGCGAGAACTAGACAAACTTCAATTAGTTCACACAGTTGTATGCGAAGACTTTGTTGACATCAGCACCGCTACTGGAGTGGTTCATCTGTCGCCTGGAAATGGCGAAGACGACTTTCTCGCCGCTCAGAAACGTGAGGTACCAATTTATGTTCCCTTTGACGACGAGTGTCGATTCACGGAGGAAGCGGGTGAATTCTCTGGTTTGTTTGCTCGAGACGCTGACTCCAAAGTTGTGGATAAACTACGCAAAATGGGCTTACTCTTGTCGGTGGAGACGATTCGACATGAATATCCAACCTGCTGGAGGTCTCACCACAAACTGGTTTGGCTGGCGCGCAGAGAATACTTCCTCTGGACAGACCGAGTGAACGAGAAGGTTGTGAAGGCAGCTGAAAACGTTAACTACTTCTTTGACAGCCCAAAAAACCGTTTTCTCTCCTTCCTAAAAGAAGGGAAGCCTTGGTGTCTGTCACGAGAAAGAGTTTGGGGCGCTCCACTACCCATATGGGCGTGTGGAAAATGTGGAGCCAAGACTTTAGTAGCCAGCAAAAAGGAACTGCTTGAAAAAGCGTTAGAGACGCCAAGTCAAGATTTTGAGTTGCACAAGCCTTGGGTTGACAGATTAACGCTGAAATGTGAAAAATGCGGCGGTGAAATGAAGCGGGAGCCCTTTGTGCTCGACTGCTGGCACGATAGCGGCGCATCACCCTACGCCAGCTTCACTGATGATGAGTTTAAAAAGTATGTTCCTGTGGACTTTCTGGTGGAGGCTATAGAC
>QMYO01000139.1 GCA_003662715.1 Candidatus Bathyarchaeota archaeon
CCTAAATGTTTACGATAATATATCATTCGGCTTAAAAATAAAGAAAGTACCTGAAGACGAAATTCGAAAGAAAGTTGAAGAAATGCTGAAACTCGTGAGGCTTTCAGGCTATGAGAAAAGAAAGATTAAACAATTGAGCGGTGGAGAACAACAGAGAGTCGCTATCGTAAGGGCTTTAGTAAATGAACCTACCGTATTGCTTTTAGACGAGCCTTTAGGTCCATTGGACTTAAAACTTAGGGAAGAAATGGTTGTTGAGCTGAAAAGGATTCAACGTGAAGTTGGTACCACATTCATTTACGTCACTCACGACCAAGGAGAAGCCCTTACGATGTCTGATGAGATAGCGGTCATGAAGGATGGAAAAGTTCTACAGCTCGGAACTCCTATGGAAATTTATGAAAAACCTAAATCCGGGTTTGTAGCCGACTTCATTGGGCGAAGTAATCTGTTCGAGGGAAGTTACTCGGACGGTATGGTTGAAGTTAGCGATCTGGGAAGAGTTATTGTTGAACCCGAACCTCACGTATCCAACAAACGCTCAGTTCTTATCTGCATTAAGCCGGAGAAAATCTCCATTGGAAGGAAGTTAAAAGGTTTAGATAACATATTTGATGGAGAAGTTAAAGAAACCTATTTCCAAGGGCAAGTCATCACCTACAAGGTTTTACTGCAGAACGACTCTTTGATCACGGTTGTAGCACTAAGCTCCGGCGTGAAGGATATTTTTAGGCCAGGAGAGAAGGTAGTCGTCGGTTGGAATAAGGATGACGCGTGGTGCACTACTCAGGGAGGTTAGTGTATGTCTAAGAAGATCTTAGAGCTCGTCAAAGAAGCAAAAGGCTATTTATTCATGGTTCCTGGCGTGTTTTGGTTAGCTATGTTCTTGTTTGTTCCATTAACTATAATGGCTATTTTCAGTTTCTGGACTATGGTTGAATACAAGCTTGTCCCAACATGGACGCTCGAAAACTACGTAGGAATCGTTACAAGGCGGGGAGGTCTCTACATTAAGCTACTTTTAAAATCCCTTAGTATGTCATCGGCTGCGACCATAGCCTCAATATGTATAGCTTATCCAATAGCCTATTACATTGCTAGATATGCAGGAAAGTATAAGTACGTTTGGATAAACATAATTATAGCTCCTTACATGATTTCTTGGGTTATTACACTGTTCGGGTGGAGAACTATTCTCAGCCCTGGTGGCGGGCTAATAAGCTTTCTACTTATGAAGGCTGGTTTAATATCCGAACCTCTGACGCTACTTTGGGACAACTGGTGGGCAGTAATATTTGTGTTGGCTATCGGCTGGGCGCCATGGCTTGTTCTTCCTATATTCGTTTCGTTAGAAAAGATAGACAAAAGTCTCCTAGAGGCTGCGCAAGATTTGGGGGCGTCATCAATAAAGACATTCTTAACTGTGACCTTGCCTCTTAGCATACCAGGCCTCGTTTTGGCGATATTCTTCATACTGATCCCCACATTTGGCGAGTTCGTGGCACCGAGAATAGCCGGTGGCTCCTCCGGCGCCATGTACGGCATGGCGATAGAGGATGCCTTCTCTAGAATGGCAAACTGGCCCTTCGGATCAGCTATGGCATTCCTTTTGTTGGCCTTGTCCATAATTATAGGCATCATCTTGCTACGTAAGGTAGGAGTAGAGACGTTGATGGAGGCTCTGTGATGTTATCGTTCAGGCAGATATCGAGGGCGTATTCTTATATCTTCGTGATAGCTGTCTATCTACCGATCATAAGCTTAATGGTTCTGTCATTTAACAATTCCCGAACAGTCTCCTATCCTTTTAGAGAGTTCACTTTAAAATGGTGGAAACTCTTTTTCTCAGACCCCGGTGCCACCTCAACTTTAAAGAACTCTCTTGTGGCAGCCTCCGTCACCGCGGTCATAGCGACGCTAATGGGCTTGGGCATCGCGTTCGTCTTGACCCGTCGGAGATTTAGCGGTAAAAGCGCCTTGTTGTACGCATTAACTGTTCCAATAGCTGTTCCTTATATAATAATAGCAACCAGTCTATTCCTGATTTTCAGCCAAGTTCTTAACATACCAGTTAACATATACACGCTTATAATGGGGCACATCCTTGTGGCTCTGCCATACTCTACCCTCGTCATCATGGCAAGGCTGATAGGGTTTGACAGGTCTTTGGAGGAGGCTGCGCAAGATTTGGGGGCGACTGGTTTCACTGTTTTTAGGAAGATAACTCTGCCACTAATAATGCCGGGCATCGTCTCCTCTTTGTACATGACGTTTATAATTTCTTTGGAGGATGTAGTGCTTGCTCGTTTCCTGTCGGGTCCAAACATAACTGTTCCTTTCTTTGTTTATGGTAGGCTCAGGCGTTTCGAGGGGCTACTTGAGACCATGGCCCTCTCAAGCCTAATGGCTATCTTAATGCTATCACTTACACTATTTTATTTTGTTAAAGCTGCCAAAGTCGAGGAATGATACCACAACCCTTTTAAATTCATCATTTTGTAAATTAGGGAAAGGAGGAAAATTGAATGTCTGCAAGACCTTGGAAATTATATCTAGCGGCTATTGCTATCATCTGTTTGTTAGTCGGGGCTGCCATTGGCTGGGTTGCTAAGCCTCTTGTGACTCCTTTTGGTGGGGTATCGCCGGAAGAGTATGATGCTGCACTAACAAAGATAACAGAGTACGAGTCTATGATTGAGTACTACGCGCATAGAATGACCACACAGCCATCCGTAATGATCGACTACCTTAAAGCCGCAGTAACCCCGGAGGGATCCATATGGTATATGCTACAATCGGGAATAAGACCTGATCCAGATAAGTATCCTTATACGGAGCTAGGAATGCCGCCGAGAAACTTCACAGGCAAACTTGTCATAGGCACTTGGGCGGGATTAGGGAGGGATGACCCAATGTGGTGGAATGAGGGGCCATGGGGATTCAAGCAAATATACCCAAACGTGACTCTTGAGTGGCGCACCTTCGAGGATGAGCCGGATCTCCGTGCAAAGCTTGAATTGGATCCCGATTGGGCGGACATCATTGAAGTCTGTGGGGCCCAGTGGAAGCTCATAGAAGCCGGATTTCTAGCCCCACTAAATTCGTCGCTGATACCCCTCCTCGCGGAGCTACTGCCAGAATGGTTATTCCATTACGCATTTTGGCACGACAGTAAATTGCATGGAGTTAACATAGAGTGGGGCCAATCCTCACTAGCGTTTAGAACAGATATATTCGAGGAGTTGGAAGTTCCGGGGAATCTTTGGAACAACTGGTCATTACTGTTTGAGCCCCTTCCAGAATTAGATGGCAAGATATGGATGTACGACTCTGTTATCGAAATCTTGCCGTCAGCAATTGCTTACGCTGCTGGCACGGACTACTGGGACATCCCATTAATGGTGGAGTGGACTTTGGACCAAGAGAAGTGGGCAAAGGTAGAGGAAGCTATGTATAACTTTAGACCAAAGATCGCCAAGTTCTTCACCGGAGTTGAGGAAGCGTACACGGCTCTGCAGACAGGCGTTGCTGCTGGTGTTTTCTGCTGGAATGACATGTACGCTGCCGGAGCACTCGGCCCAGACTGGGAATGGGACACGGGAGACGAGGTTCCAGTCGCTTGGATGTTGCCGACTCCAGGCGACTCATGGGGAACCGCCTACTGTATCAATTCGCGCCTCCTGGAGCGTGACCTTGAGCTATGGAAGGTGGCACACGCCTTCTTGAACGCCGTTTTGGCTGCAGAGGCCCAAGCTAACAAGATTATGGAGTGGTTCGAGGGGGCTCCCAATAAATACGCTTGGGACATCGCAATCGGGGAGTGGCCCGAACTCGCGCCGATCATTGAAGAAATGCGTCTCAACAACACATACTACTATACAGCAGAGTGTAGCTATTGGATAGAGCCGCCTGATGAGATAACAGAGATATGGGCGGAATTCTGGCTCGAATTCAAAGGGTAGCATACTCCCCAATCCCTTTTTTTATTTTTTGATACTTAATTCCAGTTCAATGCCCACCTCTTTCTCGACACCTCGCGGTATGGTGATGAGTTCCTTATGAAGCGCGTAATATGTTGGAAGTAACCCACCGACTTCGAAAACTCAGAGGTTTCCTCGATTGATCTTTCTTCATGTTGAGCAAAATTTTCTTGATGGCCCACTATTTTATGCTCTAAAGGTGTTGGCATGCAAGAAAAGCAAGCCATTCTTTCCGAACCGGAGAGCGCTGTAAAGAATTTTGACAGAGAAGCCGTAAGATCTACTGCTTGAACACGGGTTGGCTGCTTGGCCAGAGGAGAAATTGAAGGATGAACAACTAGATTTGGGAAGCACTAATCTCATAGAAGTGGTACATGATTACACAGGCAATTGGAGAAGAGGGGGCGAACCATTAATTCCTATATTTAAGATACCAAAGCCCATTAAGAAGCGCATTCAAAAAATACCGCTTCAGAATAGCTTGTATTTCGATTTTTCAGTAGGGATATTATTTTCTTTCATTAAGTTATGTTGCACTTTACCATTACTTTTCTCTCTTCCCTTACTTCAGCCTATCCAATCTATAGCCAGCGTAACCATATTCAACGTTGGTCTAGTGTTTCCCATGTTGCTTCTCGGTATACTCCTAAGCATAGGCTTCCTTAAAGCAAGTCAACTACGTGAAGTACGTTCGAAAGGCAGAGTCTTGCAGAGAACCATCGTTGGAACAGCTTTCATAGTTTCAGCGTTCTTCATTCTTCAGTAAAGATATATGCGCAAAAATGGGAGCAGGAAATATCGCTACATTTATTTCCATAAAAGCTTAATGGAAGCTCTGAAGAGAAAAATAGTGAGGAAACGGACATCACGAAACAGATAGCCCTACAACGCATCCACACGCTTTTCCGTCTAGCTAAAGAGAACATTCACGAAAACCCAGAACTGGCGCAAAGATACGCCGAGATTGCAAGGAAAATCGCTATGAAAACAAATCTGCGACTGCCCAGAGAGTATAGGCGACTCATTTGCAGACACTGTAAAAGCTTTATTTTCCCAGGCGTAAACTGTCGGGTCCGCATCCAATCTAGAAGGGAACCCCACGTGGTTGTCACCTGTCTCAAATGTGGGAAACACATGCGCATTCCACTGAAAAGAGAGGAGAAAAGATGTTAACGCCCAAGATGAAGCGTCGAATAAAACGTGAATTAAGCGCTGAGAAGCCAACTATATGGGTTGGGAAAGAGGGAGCGGCGCCCAGAATCGTGAATGAAGTTTCAAGGCAACTGGATAAAAGGGAAATGGTGAAGGCTAGGATATTGAAGAGTGCCCTAAAAAATGAGAAAGCTAAGGACGTTGCGTCGAAAATTGCGCAGCAAACATCCTCAACCCTAATTGATATCCGAGGCCACACCTTCATATTATATAAACGCCGAAAGAAGAAAAGTGAAAAGTCTTTATAAGAGGCTTCATGAATTAGTGAAGGAAAAATCAGCTAGGAAGAAACAGTCTTGCCCACTCCATACGACGTCCCGGCACCCGTTCTTATCGATACGTTAGCCCAGTATCTAAAG
>QMYO01000140.1 GCA_003662715.1 Candidatus Bathyarchaeota archaeon
AGCAATTCTTATCATTATAGAAAATTCTTTCACAAATGATAAATACTTTTTAGCCAAATATGTTGCACCCTAGAATCTCACGGGAGGAAAAAAATGAAAAAAACATTATTGGCAACTACAGTCCTTGTGACCATGTTAGCTATTACGTCTTTGTCAGTTTCGACCAACGTTTCTGGTGCCGGAAGAAAAATAACATTCAATCTCGATGTGCCCTATCATCCGGAAGCCATTAGCGGCTTCTGCGGTGCTGCAGTAGCACAGATGTGGATAGAATACAACACTGGAACATCCGTAGATCAATGGGAATTGTTCTATGGGGATCCAGATGGGCCTTGGGATGGCATATATATGAACAATCCTGAGCCTGGCTGGTGGACGAGTCCACAAGGGTTAGAAGTTGCGATGAACTGGTATGCGCAACCGACTGATCCAGCCACAATAGCAGATTACTCCTATGACAATCCGTATGTTGCCGTAGCTTATCAGGCCATAAGTATCATCTTTTACAATCAGCCATCTGCTGCTTTGGTGTGGGATGGCGATCACTGGATGCTTGTGAAAGGCGTGGTTCTGCAGCTCAACCCGATGGTGATAAAAGGATTTTACGTGCACGATCCTTACGGCTTTAAAGAAGGCTGGGGTTTCCCTACATCCAATGTTTTCAAAACTGTGAAGGCTTGGGTGAAAGCGCATTTCACGCCGATTACCGGGGGAGGGATCTGGGGTGGAAAGTGGGTGACGGTTGAGTACTATCCAGAAGCAACGCATCCTACAGAATTTGTCCAAGGCTTCAGTTATACGATAGAAATTGAATCATCCAGAGGAGAACCAACTACATTCAAAGACGTTGTAAACGAAGCGCAAAGAGGACTCAGGGAAAACGGTTTGTATGACTCTGGCTCATTCGAGTCAAGGTTGAAGGGAGCAAAAGCCACTTCCCCGATACGGGTGCAATCTCTCAGCGAGAACTTAAATGATTACTATATCGTTCCTTTTGAAAAGGGCGGAAAAATCTCTGCTGCAGCCATAGTTGACGCTGTAACTGGAGATTTTCTTGAAGCGGCGTGCGGACCCGCAATTGCTACAGGTTACCTCACGATTTCAAGTAATCAAGCTGAAGAGATAATTCATGGATACACAGGAAAAGAGATTACTCAGCCACCGGAACTGGTTTGGATGCCTTGTTCTCACTCGTGGCAGCCTTACTATCCATTCTGGTTAGGTGTCACGGTCGATGGAGATCAAATCTTTGTCGATATGAACGGAGTCCCCTTTGAGGCATAGGTAGCCACCCTTCAAACCCTTTTTTTATGAAGCGCACGCATTTCTCCTTAAATTATTAATCTCTAACGGTCTGGGATGTTTAAAGGTTCTAACCAAGTATCCCGCATTCAAATAGTCTCTGAAGAAGACTTGAAGACACATAACCACCGTAAGAGCGGTAATGCTCTTGTTTTATCACCTTTAAGAACCGTCTTATGTCGCCAGTTGTAACGTTCAGCTTCTTAGTATATCTAAGAAACCTTTTAATCCTAGAGGCATGAGCAATAGCAGTTCTACGAGCCAGTTGTAAATCAACTTCACAAAATTCCTTAAATTCATCGAGGTTTATTGCATGCAGAGAGACGCTAGGATTATATGGAACAGAAAAGTTATATCCCCTATAGAATTTATCTGAGACAACGATCTCACCTAGAGATGGAAGGAAATGTATCTTAATAACCTTTATAAACAAAACCACAGAGGAATGCTAAACCATGTTTAAACTTGTAACCCTAGAAGACACCATTCGCATACCCCCCGAAAAGTTCGGCGAACCCATCGAAAAAGTTGGCTACGAACAGTTAAGAGCAAAGTATGAAGACATGATTGACGAAGAACTCGGATACGTTATCGCCGTCACTGACATTCAAGTCAGTCCTGTTGGAAAAATAATCCCGGGAGACGGCGCCACCTACCACAAAGCTTTGTTCGTCCTCTTAACGTTTCGCCCCATGATCCAAGAGGTAGTTGAAGGAGAAGTGGTTGAAGTAGCCGAGTTCGGAGCATTCGTACGAATAGGTCCAATTGACGCGCTTCTTCATGTGTCCCAACTTATAGATGACTTCATTTCCTATGACGAGAAGCAAGGAGTACTTATGGGCAAAGAAACAAGGAGGATACTTAAAACTCAAGATCACGTAAGAGTCCGCATAACCGCAGTCTCACTTGGAGGCGGCGGAAGTTCCGGAAAAGTTGGCGTAACCGCAAGACAACCCTTCTTAGGAAAAATTGAATGGATTAGAAAAGACCTAGAAAAAATCAGAAGCGCTGAAGCTGAAAAAACGAAAAAGAAACCGGAAGAAACTGGGGAGCAGAAGAATGAGTGAAAAAGCCTGCCGAGAATGCCACTTAATATCTTATGGAAACATTTGCCCAAACTGCAAATCCTCTGGTTTAAGCGACGACTTTTCTGGTTTGATCATCATATTTGATGTAGAAGGTTCAGCCATAGCTCGCGTAATGAAGGTGAAAGAAAAAGGACGCTATGCACTCCGTGTTCGGTGATTAAAATTCATCGTCTTACACCAGCATTACGTAAGAAATTGAAGTCTCCCATCGGACTTTTAATTCAAGGAACATCTGATGAAACAATGAAAAAACTAAGAGAAATAATGAAGAAAGAAAAACCCTTAATGATTATTTCAGTGGGCGACGTTGTCTCCAGCAACATGACAAAACACGGCATCTTCCCTCAAGTCATGATTGTAGACAACAGAGTTATGAGAAAACGCATAACACCGATTTCCCTAGATGCTGATCAAACTTTACATGTAAAAAATCCTCCAGGAACCTTAACTGACCAAGCATGGTCTACGATACAAGAAGCGTTAAGCCAAACGCAACGAACGAAAATAGTGGTTGACGGCGAAGAAGACCTCCTCACCATAATAGCAACGTTGCATGCACCTGAAGGATCATTAGTAGTTTATGGGCAGCCACGGGAAGGAATTGTTGCGGTTAAGGTTACAAAGCAAAAGAAAGAGATGCTACAGCGAATAGTGGAAGCAATGGAGATACTTTAGAAAGGTTAAGGTAAAATAGCGTATCAATGAAAATCAGCGTTTTACTCATTTGTTAATTTGAGCCAGAACCAAAGTAGGACGACTCTACTGGCTAGGAAGGTGACAAGAGACCCAAAAAGGAAAATCACTCAGCATCTATTACACGTGTATGTAGAATATCTCTTACATGATTATTTGAACGTTAAAGCCTTGTGCTGCCTTATGTGTGCTAAGGAGATTAATAACGTAAGATTGATGTGTATGCTAGTCCTTTATTTTCGGAGCTACAATACCCAAGACACCGCTAATTAGGATTATTAAACCTTCAGTGTCTTTCCCATAGAAAACAGTGATTATCCCTAGAACTATATTTATCAATCCTCCAGCCAGGTAACGTTCTGCCCAAAGCATAGCGCTGGCAATTATCGCTAAGACGCCTATTCCAACTAGCGCTAGTGATTCAACATTAATGCGCTTACTTCCCTCAAAGAGATTTGATGCAACGTTAATAGCGTTCTTACACAAAAGCACGCCTCCGATAATCCCTAAAATCAAGGCTATCAATGCAAAGGCATGTTCACTTTTCATTTTTTTATCACAGCACCCTTTCAAAACCAACAGATACTTATGATTTCTTAACCGAAACTCATGAACACAAATTCTGATTCAAAATACAATTATGAAATACATAAAGCATCGAAAAGTTAAAGTAATTGATATATGTGAACATCAACAGCGCCGCGGAAGGATGACAATGAAAGTTAAAATCGTTTCAAAGAAATACAATCCTTTGTTCAAAAGAAAAGAGATAGCCTTTGAGGTTGAACATACAGATACTGGAGGAACTCCACCTCGTTTAGAAGTGAGAAAAGAACTCGCATCAAAGTTAAAGACGAGCCTCGACTTGGTGTACGTTAAGAAGTTGGAAACAAAAACTGGAACTATGATCGCTGTGGGCGAAGCTAATGCTTACGATGCTATTGAGCAAGCTAAACTTCTAGAACCTAAACACATTGTTATTAGAAACACGCCTCCAGAAAAGACTGAGAAGAAAGAGGAGGAATAGCTGGATGAGTGAAGAAAAAACTGAGGAACCAACTGAGGAAACGGTTGAAGAATCTGCCGAAGAAATAGTTGAAAAACCAACAGAAGAGGAACCTGAGAAAAAAGTTGGAAAGGCTAAAAAGAAGAAAAAAGGTGTTTTCTTCCATTACAAAGTTGAGGAAGAGACACTTAAAAGATTACTTCCCTTCTGTGAGCGATGTGGACCCGGATACTTTATGGCTGATCATGGTAATCGATACGCTTGTGGACACTGCGGCTTCACACGTTATAAACAGGCTGAAACAAGCACGTGATGTATGCTTAAATCTTGAAACTTCTATAGGTTTAGGTGGATGAGTATAGAAGATGATTAAAGTAAAGGTTTTTGTAAACAACATTTCCGCGGAGCGTTTTTGGGATATTGAAAAGCCTATTCCACCTATTCAGGCAGCCACAAACCTTAACATTGTGGGAATCAACGAGAAACGTGAAGGCATGCTAGAGGTTCCCTTTGTTTTTGCTATAAACTATACTCCAGCTGTAGCTCAAATTAGCTTGAAAGGAAAAGCTCATGTGGCAGGATCAAAAGATGAACTTAGACAGGTTCGTAATGCATATGAGCAAAAAAAGCCTCCACCACCAATCATTCTTCAATCAATATCAAACGTCGTGTTCCTAGAATCGGTAATTGTCTGCCGAACCCTAAACATTCCTCCCCCAATTCCTCTGCCAAAAATCCCAACGGTTAAAGAAAAGAAGCGCGCTGAACCAACCTATAGAGCGTAAAAAGCTACTTCAAAGGAACGTACATAGATGATCTTGACGCACCGATGCCTGGTGATCCATGCTTGACTGGTTTGTTGGTGATGGCGAATTCACCTAGGTAGTGTCCAAGCATTTCTGGTGTGATTTCCACTGGTGAAAACTCTTTTCCATTGTGGACAAGGATTATTGTGCCAATCATTTCTGGAAGAATAACCATATCTCGAGCGTGAGTTTTGACAACTGTTTTCTGTTCTTTTTTTCGAGCTTGATTTGCTTTTCTGATGTTTTCGAGGAGGATGCGTTGTTCTTTTGTTAGTCCTCTTTGTAAGCTTCTCCTTAGTCGTGATGGAAGTATACGGATGAAGTCGTCCATAGACATGGCTTTGAGTTGTTCAAGATTGTAGCCGCGATACATGAATTCTCTGGGCATTTTCTTTTCTCACTATTTTTCATTTGGTTTGTTAGGGTTTATTAAACGTTTCTAACGTGAGTTCACTGTCTTATCTTCTCTACGGATAGCAGCCACCTTAGATGAAACTATTCTGAAGAGAGCAACATCTCGTGACAGGTCTAAGCATGCGGCTTCGGCACTTTTACCGTCTTCTTGACGTATATAGTGGGACTTTTGCATATCGGACAGTATCTTGGCTCTATCTTGCTCTCATCAACCCATTTGTATCCGCACTTTAAGCA
>QMYO01000141.1 GCA_003662715.1 Candidatus Bathyarchaeota archaeon
ACAGGAAATAGAGACAAGGTTTCGCCGTTTATTTTCAGCTTCGCATTCTCCTCGTAGCCTCTATCTTCCCTTCGAAGAAGTTTCAGTTTGACATCACCGTTCAGACCATAACCGCCAACACTGAAATCTGCGCGCACAACCCTGTGGCACGGAATCAACAATGCAAATGGATTAAAAGCCATGGCGTTGCCCACTGCCCTAGCGCTTCCACCCACGGCTTTGGCTACGGCGCCGTAGGTGGTTATGTATCCAACTGGAACCATGGATACGCATTTGAGTACTTTTCGCGTGTATTTTGGCATGTAATCCATCACGGTTTCGAAGCTGAAGTTAACGTCTTTTCCGTCGAAAATTGTTTTCAATGTTTTTAGAAGCTTCATGGAATGGGAATTTTGTTTTTCTGCCAGTTGGAAGGGTATGTTGTAGGGTAGGCTTTCCAGCAGTTCCTGTAAAACATCTTTTTCAGTGAATGCGAAGAGGGTTGCGTAAACTTTTTCGTCTTTCATGGCGGCGCCGTACCATGTTCCGTCTATTTGTTGATGGTAGAGGTAAATCATCTGGTTTTCTCCGTTATAGATGGGGATTGAAGGGAAATAAAATTTGAGTTCATCTGGCTTTGTTAATTCTTTTGGGATGTTTAATTCATTTTAACGGAGTGGCTGGTGATTTCTACGGAGCATGCGTTGTGTTTAGAACAGAAATCTTCACATTTTTCTGCCCAAGTCTTATCTTTATATGCAAATCCGCATTCTTCACAAATATAGTATGTTCTATCGTTTCTAACTGTCTTTTTTACCATGTTTCAATAGAGAAACAGGCTGTTACAAAAGCTTTCCGCTTTTCAGCCTTACAACCGTCAGAGCTAGTGCAGGGTATATTTTAACCAAAGACTTAAAATTGCATGATTACATTTAATAATCCCCCGACACATTAGTGCATTGAAAAGGAGGAACTAAAATTGTATGAACGAACGCAACAGCCATACTTATTTGTTCCCGGCGCCACCACGCTGGGCGTTGTCTGCTCTGACGGTGTGATTTTAGCTTCTGAGAAAAGAGTCTCATATGGCTATTTGGTGGTCAGCAGGGTTGGAAAGAAGGTTTTCAAGATAACCGACCGAATAGGCGCTGCATGTGCAGGTTTGGTTTCTGACATGCAGATTTTGGTGCGGGAGGTAGAAGCCTATGCAAACCTGTTTAGGCTGGATGCGGGAAGACCCATGCCCGTGAGGTCTGCTGCCAAAGTTATGTCTAACCTACTTTTCAGTCGGAGACTGGTTCCGCTGATTACCCAAACAATTATTGGCGGGATTGATGAGGAAGGGTCAGCGATTTATTCGTTGGACATATTGGGGTCGCTCATACCCGACAAGTACGCGGCGGTTGGCTCAGGCGCTGAGATTGCTATTGGTGTTTTAGAAGAGGGATATAGGGAGAATACGAGTGTTAAAGATGCGAAGGACCTTGTGGTGAGGGCTATAAAATCAGCGGTGAGTCGGGACATCATGAGCGGTGATGGCGTAGATTTCCTCACAATTACCAAGGATGGGATTAAAGAAGAATCCACAAAATTTTAGTAATTTTTCATAAACTTTTCTAATAATCATTATACTATTGGATACGGGCTATCGAATAGGAGAAGGAGTGTCTTAAATTTAGCTTGAGTAGTGTTTAGTGGTTTTACCAATATTCGGTTTGTAGTATGGTTGTTATTTTTCCCCAGTCTGGTACTAGTCCAAAGCCTTTAAAGTAGTAGCTGTTGCCTTTTTTCTTTAAAATTTTGAATCCGCCACCCCATAGGGATGTCATGGCTTGTAGGTTTCTTCTTACTCCTCGATGGGCTCTACCAAAACCATGTTCCATGAGCTTTTGAGCCATAAAGTCATAGTACTCCTTGGTAGTATTGTGTTTAATACCTTGATTTATTGCTTGAATTTGGATGTCCCAGATGTACTTCATCAATAATAGATGCTTACCCTTCTCTAGGTACGCTTTTGCGAGCGCATTACTGAATTCAGTAGAGTCCCATCCATAGGTCTCTCCTATCGATAATATTCTGGTTCCCATCAATGTTGGTTTTCCATCTAAACTCCATAACCCACAGTGTAGAAAGGGTAATCGGTAGTTTAGGAACCATGAGTCAAAATCGAGTTCTTCTTTCAGTCGTCGCTGGGTGCCTTTGTTTGCATAAGTTTTACCTTGCTTCATCATCTCAAACACTGTGCTGAAGACTTTTTTCTTTATATCGCCAGTCTCATTCCTAAGCTCACTTGATTTTTTTAACATTAAATAGAATTCATGAATCGACTCATCCATCCAAAAAGCCCAAAATACTTTTCCGACAGTTGCTTTTCTTTGCAACGGTCCAACGGGTTCTTTAGGATACGGAACAAGAACTTTGAGTTGTCGTATATCTCTTGGGTCATAAGCTATGACTCCAATTTTTAATGGGATGTTCTGAACTAGGTGGGTTACATAATGTGCGATTTCAAAATTTTCTGCTCGAGTTGGAAGAATTAAGGTTGAGTGTGAAAAATGATTGAGATATGTTAATGCTTGTCCAACGCCCATTATATATTCTCTTCTTACTTGTTCAGGCGGTTTAAATTCAAATCCATATGTTTTTTCTTGTTGGTCGTCAAAAACAAAATCTGGTTCAGGCCACTCTGATGATGATGTGATGATAATAGTACTTCTATATAGGTCTCTCCATGGCGCCACTCCTTTCACAGCAAAATCTCTGATTGTTCGTGCAATCTCAAAAGCCATTTCATCATGAGACTGAGGACTGGCAATTTTTTCACCACTAAGCGTTATTTGAGTAGCCATTCTATTCTTCCTTCCTAAAAATTAAGCAATATTGATGTGCCCTGTTCCCTACCCAAGCACTATATACACCCAAAGGAAGTAGAGGCTTATCGTCCTGTAACCATATTTTTTCATCTTTCGGAACCCATGGATAAGGCTCTTCACTTAAACTTCTGACGGTGTCAAAAGCTAAAGGATAAACTCTGCCGTTGAAGAAGACGTTATTTGTTATCACAGTGAGATATCCCTTGTTTTTTGTCACCTTGTAAACCTCATTAAAAATCTCTTTCAAGGCACCTAGAAACTCGTTGTAATCATCTATGTTACCGATATCATCTGAGTCTTCACTGTACTTTGTAGCTAGGCCTTTCTCGGCTCTCACTTTTTGTCTCATATAGTTCCTTTTAAGTTGGTTCCAATATGGCGGACTTGTAATGCAATAGTCCGCTAATGGAAATTTGTTTTTCTCCCATATCTCACTTAAGTGATATGAGTTTCCATGAATAACCTTAATCAACAAACTCTGGGATTGTAGTCCCATAGTTTTTAGAAGATGCTCTGTCCCTCTTTTCTGAGCCATAGCTTTCTTTACTCTCATCTCTGCTATATCCGCCCATTCCTTACCTACTTCCACACCAATGCCACACCTATCACTTTCAATGCAAGCGAGCAAAGTGCTACCAGTTCCAAGAAAAGGGTCCAGAACTAACTGCCCTCTTTTTGTAAAGAATTCGATGAATTCTCTCGCCAACGATTCAGGAAAAGCGGCTGGATGTAACAGCTTTGCGTTTTCTCTTGGAGGAGGCCTATGTATGAACCATGTCTTAGTAAATTTAATCCACTCTTTCCCTGAAAGTTCATTAAGCTTATTAATACTCTTATCTTTTTTAGTCTCCAATTTCATTAGATGTATCTCCAAAACAGAGTAGTCATTTCTTTTAAATATGGTTTACCTTAAGAACAACTTAATGATTACTGCAATCTTCTTTAAACAACAACTCACAATCACTAAGGATAGAATTCGAGAAGAATCCACGAAATTTTAGGCGCATCCCATAAACGGCGACCATTAATAAACGTTATTAACTCGCACAGTAGAGAAAAAGAAATGCTAATCGATAAAGTAATAAGTTTATCAAAGAAGAATCATGAGATTTGCCCTTTGTGTGCATGCTGAATCGCTTGGGGTTGATGTTGAATAATTGATATATTCTAGGAAGTCCCATTAGATGTTGTGGAGGTCATGTCCCGTGGTTGAAGCTTTGCTTATTGAAAAGAAGACTTTTGATAAGATGGTCAAGTTCGTGATGAAGGCGATGAAAGACAGGATTCCTGAAGATGAAATTTGGGCTACTCTTGAGGTCATGTCCAGCAAGGAACTTCAAGCGGACATTGAAAAGAGCTTGAAGGATATCGGTGAAGGAAGGGTTATGAGGTTCCGAAACATCAAAGAGGCGCTAGACTGGCTTAAGTCTTAATCCGACTTTCATCATATCTGCTACAAGTTTTGGGATTTAAACGGTCTTCATTTTGGACCGTTAAATTTACGGGAACCTTCAAGAGAGGTTATAAAAAGCTAAGCGAAGAAGTGAAGCAAAGAGTTGAAACGGCGATAAGAACGCTGCTTTCTAGCGAGGACCCTAGAAGGAAGGGACATAGGCTTCACGGTCCATGGGAAGGATGTCACTCCTACGAGATAGGGTTAAAGTATCGGCTAATATATAGGGCAGAGTTTGAAAGGAAAGAAATCACGTTCTTGGCAGTGAGCACTCATAAGATCTATTAAGAAACGTTCATCCTATTCCACAGCGCTATGCGATTTATCGCCATTCCATAAACGGCGTTTATTTTCTTCCATTAAAGACCATCTTTGTTGAACAAAAGAAAAATTCCATTTGTCCGACAAAACTACCAGAAAAAAGAAAGGAAACTCAATGTAAGAATTTAAGAAAAACCCAATAAAGCCCTAACATTCTCACTAGAAAATACACGGCAAAAATAAATAAGCCTTCAATCGGAACCTTCTAGTTGATAGTTGACTATAGACTAGCTTAGACAGAAGGAATCAACATGTCATTCCAACTAACAAACAAAGAAGGAGAGTTCCTCGTAAAACTTGCCAGAAAAGCAGTAGAGAAATACCTCAAAAACGGAAAAATCCTAGATATCCCTAAGAACTTATCGCCTAAGCTAATGAAACGCTGCGGAGTCTTCGTAACATTAAACAGCATCAAACATGAGAAAAAAGAGTTAAGGGGCTGCATCGGCTATCCATACCCAACCACTCCTCTGACACGCGCTGTCATAGAAACCGCCATCAAATCTGCCACACAAGACCCCCGTTTTCCACCCGTCTCCCCAGAGGAACTCAACCACATCGTGTTTGAAGTTAGCGTTCTCACTCCTCCCCAGCCCATCAAAGTGGAAAAACCCACAGAATATCCGTCAAAAATTAAGGTGGGACAAGACGGCTTAATCGTTGAGAAAAGCTATTATAAAGGTCTCCTCCTGCCGCAGGTTCCAATTGAATGGAACTGGGATGCAGAAGAATTCCTCTGCCAATGCTGCATCAAAGCAGGCTTATCACCCGACTACTGGCTGCTTGAAGGAACAACCATATACAAGTTCCAAGCCATAATCTTTGAGGAAACCTCTCCAAAAGGTAAGATAAAACAAAAAGAACTCCACTGCAAATAGAAAGGCGAAAACCACAATGTTTCTTCCCGA
>QMYO01000142.1 GCA_003662715.1 Candidatus Bathyarchaeota archaeon
CCATCAATCAATTGGAGTAAACGCATATTTTTAAGAGATTCGGACGCAATACCATTCTGTGGAGAGCCTTCACTTTGAGTACAGCAGAAGAGCTGGGTGAACGAAAAATAATCAAACTCATCCTAGACTGCCTAGAGCAAATGCCCAAAATGCCAGTTCCCTTCGGAGACGACGTCTCAGCCATCAACATCGGAAACCAAAAGCTTGCTGTCATAAAAACAGACATGCTTGTTGGAAAAACCGATGTACCCTCTGGCATGACTCTGCAACAAGCTGCCCGCAAAGCAGTGGTTATGAATATAAGTGACTTAGCCGCCAAAGGAGTGAAACCCCTCGCTATACTCGCATCCATCGGTGTCCCTCGAAACCTCACAGCGAAAGACATTCAAAAAATCGGCAAGGGATTAAATGAAGGAGCCCGCGAATACAATGTCTATGTTCTAGGAGGAGACACCAACGAAGCCTCTGACCTAATAATCAACTGTGTTGCCTTCGGAATCTGCGAAGAGCAATGCTTAATGAGGCGGAGCGGCGCAAAACCCGGCGACATCGTAGCGGTCACAGGGCTCTTCGGCAAAACATCTTCTGGCTTAAAGATTCTGCTTGAACATCTCTTTGCTCCTCCTGGGCTCAGAAAAAAACTTGTTCACGCCGTTTATGTGCCTCACGCACGATTAAAAGAAGGCTTGGCGCTAGCTCAAACCAACGCTGTAACCGCCTCCATTGATTCCAGTGACGGACTCGCTTGGAGTCTCCATGAGCTCTCAGTAGCCAGCAATGTAGGATTCTTAATTGATAACCTTCCTGTTGCTACTGAAGCGAGACAATTCGCGAGGATTCATCATCTTGACTCAGCGGAGCTAAGCCTATACGGTGGGGAGGAATATGAGCTTCTAGTTACCATCAAACCGAGAATGTGGGGGAAGGCGAAGGAGGCTGTGGAGCATGTTGGCGGGGCTCTAATCAAAATTGGCGTTGTTGCTAAGGAGAAAAGTTTGCTTCTTAAGGCGGAAGGAGAAAAAGTTGTTCCTATAGAAGCGCGTGGATGGGAGCATTTCAAAGTCGTCTAAATTCAGTTTTCTATAAAGGTTGATTTCTGAATGGATGGGACGTCAGTAAAGTTTATAAGTCAATGTTGATATCACATTTGATATCAATGGTGATAGACTTGTGTTCACACCCCTTCGAACACTTGATGAGACATATGGCATCCGTTCCAAAAGGCTTCCTAAGATACTACGTATTAAGATTGCTAAACGAAAAGCCCATGTCAGGCTCAGAAATCATGAATGAAATTGCTAAACGAACTGATGGACATTGGAAACCAAGTCCAGGCTCCATCTATCCCCTCATAGCATGGCTACAGGATAAGGGATATGCCAAAGAAGTTCCTGAACAAGAAGCGGGAATAAAACGCTATACTCTCACTGATCAAGGCAAAATGTTTCTTCAGGAGCATGTTAAGAGAAAAGAAAAACTTCGTGAAAGATTTGGATTTCTTATGCCTCCATTTACTGGACTTCCCTGGTTTAATTTCTACCCGGAAAAGACACGCGAACTGGTCAAAGCAGGAAAAGCGCTGATGATGGCTGGTTGGAACCTTTTCGACAGTCTACGTGAAAAGTATTCAGAAGAAGTTGTTACTGAAGCTAAAGAAGTTATTGAACAAGCTGCTGAAAAATTGAATGAGATGGCGAAGAAATTAAAAGAGTAATGTGGAGCTAGCTAGTTCGTTCTAGATGGAGAGGCAAGGGGCATGTATGCCATTGAAGCTAACAACCTTACCAAACGTTTCGGAACGCTGTTAGCTGTTGACCATGTGTCCTTCTCTGTAGAAGAAGGTGAAATATTCGGTTTTTTGGGTCCTAACGGCGCTGGGAAAACCACTACTATAAACATGCTTACGACTCTTCTTAATCCTACTGAAGGGTCTGCCAAGGTGGGCGGATTTGATGTTGAGAAGGAGGATGCTAAGGTTAGAGAAATAATTGGGCTAGTACCTCAAGACCTTACGGTTGATGAAGACCTTACTGGTATGGAGAATATGTGGTTGCAAGCAAAGCTTTATCATGTTCCAACCAAAGTGGCTAAGGAAAGGATTGCAGAGGCTTTAGAGCTTGTTGGCATGACTAACGCTGCGAACAGGAAAGTTGAAACCTATTCTGGTGGAATGAGAAAGCGTCTTGAGCTTGCTGAGGGTTTGATTCATCAGCCGAAAGTTCTTTTTCTGGATGAGCCTACGTTGGGGTTGGATGTTCAAACTAGAGTTGTTATATGGGAGTACGTAAAGAAACTGCGAGATGAGCATAAAATTACAATGTTTCTAACAACCCATTATATGGAAGAAGCAGATGTCCTCTGTGACCGCATAGCCATTATAGACCGTGGAAAAATTGTGGCTTTGGATACTCCTCAGAACCTTAAAGACGGTCTGGGTGGAGACATAATTGAACTGGAGTTTAACCGAGGAATTGATGACCAAACAAAAACGTTAGGCTCTCTGTCTCAAGTGAAAGATGTTAAGAAAATCGGTGATATGTATAGAATTAAAGTTTCAAAAGGAGAGAAAGCGTTGCCAGAGATAATGGAAAGCTTGCTTAAAATGAACTTGAAGATAAGCAGGGCTTCATTGGTTAAGCCGACTCTCGACCAAGTTTATCTGGAATATACTGGGCGGTATTTGCGGGAGGCTCAAGGGGATATGGGGGAGATTTGGAGAAGGATGAGAACTTTAAGGAGGATGCGGGGATGATAAGTGAAACAGTTGCGCTGACAAAAAGAGAAGTTAAGAAGTGGTTGAAGAATCCCTTCTTGCTTTTCATGATGTTTGTTCAGCCAGTCATTTGGCTTGGTCTTTTCGGAAAAGCATTTAACCTATCAGGTCTTATTTCGGTTCCCTCTGACTTGTTGAGTCAATTACCGCCGCAACTTCAAGAACAAGTACCTATACTTCTAAATCAGATGATAAGTGAAACGTTCGGTGGAACAACAGATTATTTCACATACATGGCTGCGGGAATGCTGTCAGTCATAATATTGTTCACTGCCATGTTCAGCGGTATGTCAATAGTCTGGGACCGAAGATTTGGGTTCCTAAACAAACTTCTTGTGGCGCCAATTTCCCGTGGGTCAATCATATTCGCGAAAGTAGCCTCCAGCGTAATAAGAGGCATGTTTCAAGCTTTGCTCATCTTTAGCATTGCCTTCGCCTTTGGGTTACAAGTTGGAGACGCCTTCGGAATCTTAGATTTCCTCGGAATATTTGCAGCTTTGTTCCTGTTAAGTTTGGGGCTCTCATCAATGTTTTTGGCAATTGCAATACGAATAAAAAGACATGAAACAGTCATAGCCGTTGCAAATCTGCTGAATCTTCCTCTCATGTTTGCCAGCAACGCTTTGTTTCCAATAAGCCAGATGCCTAAATGGCTTCAAACAGTCGCAAACATTAATCCAATATCGTATGCAGGAGATGCTGTAAGAGCCTTTATTCTCCATTCAAACACAGGGTTTGATGCAGCTAAAGTTGCAGCGGACTTTCAGTTTCTAATAGGCTTTGCACTAATCCTTTCGTTAGCTGGAGTCTTGGTTGCTCGAACAGCGCTAAGAAAAGGATAGCTAAAAACTTTCTGAAAAAGTTATGTAACCTATAATTGCTTCTTCTACACAGAGTGCTGAAAGTGCAGGAGCTACTGCAATATTCCACGGTTCACGAAGCCCTTCTCTACGAGAAACTTAAGGGAGATAAGGTTAGATGTAGCCTATGCGAGAGAAGATGCTTGATTCCTCTTAACGAGAAAGGCTTCTGTAAAACCAGACTAAACATAGACGGCAAGCTTTACACCCTAGTCTACGGAGACCTCAGCGCCCTAGAAAGCAGACCCATCGAAATTAAGCCGTTCTTCCATTACTGGCCAGGCTCCACAGCCCTCACCTTTTCCACATGGTCCTGCAACTTCGACTGCATCTGGTGCCAAAACCATCACCTATCCAAGACCAAGCCAAATCCAGCCAGCTCCAGCTATTCCTCTCCCAACAAGATAGTTGAGCTAGCCATCAACGGAAATGATGATGGACTATGCGTCAGTTTTCAGGAGCCCACTATCCTTACAGACTGGGCGGTACAAGTTTTCAAGATAGGTCGTGAAAAAGGACTGTATTGTTGTTACGTTTCTAACGGCTATATGACGCTGGAAGCTTTAAGGTTGCTGAGGGATTCGGGTATGGATGGATTTAAAATAGACGTGAAGGGAGACGCGGAGACATATCAGAAATATTGTGGCGGAGCGGATGTGGAAAAGGTTTGGAGAAACGCTCGTGAAGCTAAAAGGATGGGTTTGCATGTGGAGATAGTTAATCTCGTCGTTACCGATGTTAACGATGATGAGGAATGTCTCAGATGGGTTATAGAGAAACATCTAAAGGAGGTTGGTCCTGAAACGCCTTTACATTTCACTCGGTACTATCCCTCCTACAAGTTTCATAATTCCCCCACAAGAGTTGAAACGTTAGAAAAGGCATATAGGATGGCTAAGAAAGCTGGAGTTTCATATCCATACCTTGGAAACGTTCATGGACACGGTTACGAGAACACCTATTGCCCCCGCTGCGAAGAACTTCTCATTAAACGGCTTGGCTATACAATAACTCGTTACAAAATCACTGATGATAAGAAATGCCCAAAATGCGGTCAGCCCATACCCATCACAGGAAGACCTATCCGAAAGAGACGATTTTCCTTATTTTAAAACACCCGCTCACAATACTTATCTAGTCTGTGTCGCCAGCAATTTTTCAATTTTTTCCAGCCGCTTTTCTATAGCGTCCAGTCTATCCAGTATTTGTTTAAGCACTCTGCCCGTGTCTTCAGCTGGGAAAACTGGTTTTGGAACGGGTGATGGCCACCTCTGCTCTTCTGGTCTTTCAAATCGTCTTGGCGGCAACGGGTATGGATAGGCTGCTATTGCCTTTTCCTTATGCATTTTTATTCCCTACTATTCTTTTGAGTTGCCAGATATAAATGGGGTCTTGCTTTAATGGTATATAAAGTATATATTCTATATTAGTCAAATATAAAAATAAGTTGTAAATTATACTCCAATCTCGCATCTCACTGCTATTTTTCGGGCGAAACCTCTAGCCGCTATCTCTCCTTCAGACCACTCTTATGAACGACTTTTTCTTCTCCTTATCCTCAGTTTTACTTTCCTTTTCCTCTGGTTTCCTTTCCCTCTCCTCTTTTTCCTCATCCACTACTCTAATTAACGGCTGTTTCTCTAGTCCTTCAATTCTAGCTCCAGGATACCGCTGCTCAATGTCTCTACGCAGCTCTGCAACATTTATGTCTCCATGGGTCTCGACGTGAACCACAGGTTTGCCTGTACTGTCATACGTTACTGAGATGGAATATCCTGAGCCGCCCTCACCTATCTCTTTTCCAAACAGAAAATCTTCTTCGTCAAAATCAAAGAAGTCGGAAAACCAACTCTTTCGCTTTCGCTTCGACATTTTACAGACCCATCAGAAA
>QMYO01000143.1 GCA_003662715.1 Candidatus Bathyarchaeota archaeon
GCATATATAAGGCCGTGGGTTTCGTTGTAGTTATCTGTAAATTCAACCCTCCAAAAGAAGGTGGAGGCACCATCCTTTTTTAGAAATGGCCCTTCAGTTACACTTGTGGCGTTCAGGGCGTCGTTTCGGTACGTTAGTTGGAATTGCCACCCATATAGGTCAATGACATTAGCAATTGTCACGTTTATTTGGAAGATTTCTCCTATATTCAATCCTGAAGTATATTGAGGATCAATAAATAGCGTTGTTTCTTCAGCCGCGAGAGGAGGACAGTAAATCAGAAGAAAAGAGACTAGTAGGAAACTGCATAAAGTTAAAGTTGTAAGAGTTTTCCTTCCTATCATGACATTCACGGCCTGTACTCCCTTGCTACAAGCATTATATCTATGATATTTATAACTTCGTTTTCGTCTAAGTCGCATCTTGGATCCCACCTAGGATGACCAGGATAAGAACCCCAGGCTCTCGCCACTATGTTAAGGTCTATTATATTCACCTTTCCGTCGCCGTTTATGTCAGCAGAAAGTCTCTGCTTCACTTGAAAACTTGTTTCGGCAGTGGCTTTTTGGTTCTGGTAGCTTGCACTTGCATAAACGCTGTACTCTCCCAGCGGAGAGTCCTCAGGTAGATTGAAGGTTAAACTGTAGATACCGTCAAAATCTGTTTCCACCACTCGCAGGATAACAGGGGTGCCTTCAGGATCCTGAACTTCGATGGCAACTAGAGCTCCCTCTAAGGGAATAGTGTTCAGGGTGGCGTTTCCATAGATTTCTATTGGTTCTTCAAGCTTGTAGGTAGATCTTCCAACCTTAATAGTTAACGTGAATGTAGATACCGTTTCTACATAGAAAATTGTAGTATTTGATGCTGTTTCCCCATCGTAGTTGCAGTTAACTTTTACCGTGTAGGTGCCATGCAGAGCTTGGGAAGAGAGGCTGAAGTTTAAACCATACTTCCCCAGAGAATTCGTGTTGACAGTTCTAACAACCACTGGACTTGCGGTTGGATCTCGAACTTCCACGGCTACGGTGAGGTTTTCGACGGGTTGACCGTCTGCCTTTACTTCTCCGTAGATGTAAATGTTTTCTTCTACAGGATAGTTCAGTTTTTCTGTATCTACCGTAATTTGAAGAGTTGGAGAAGAGAGTCCTCTATTTAGTAGAGTTAATACGAGGAAGATAATAAGGATGTATCCTTCTTTTCTATTCCACATCTTCTGCTACCTCCTAATCTCGAATGTTGAACTAGCTTCTGGGCAGTAGGGTGTACCTCCAAGATGAGGCCAATCGCTTAAGGCGCTTGCATAGACCCTTGCATTTCCCACACTCGCCGTGGTAGGTATAGGCAATCCTAGAATAAACGTAGTTATTCCTGAGGCTACGGGCCCTTGAAAGGATACAACACCTATGGTAGTAACCCCTGCATCATAAACGTTAATTGTCAACAGAATTTCTTTAGCCCCAACCAAAGTGCAGTTAAGGGTAACCTTGAAGTTTGCAACAGTTCCCACGGTAAAGCCTGAAACGGGTCTGCCCAGCTGATCGCAGGGAACCACCTCTATTATTCTTATTGAAAGCGCTGTATAAGGATGCACTGTAACATTGCCGTCGGTTAGAGTGTTGTCCTCCAAACGTGTCTCTTCTTCTACAGGATCTGCAGAGGCTCTAAGGGTGTAGGTTCCAGATGGCACTCCACCAGTGTCCCAAAGGAACGTTAACTCTAATGTGCTGTCATACAAGAGCTTCTCAACAGTCTGTACATCTATTATGGCATCGTCTATGTAAAGGGTAACATTGAATGTTTCCGTGTAGTTTCCTTTGTTTGCCACCGTCACATAAATGTTAAGTGTTTCACCTTCATACACTGCTTGGGACGCAGGTCTAACAGTGACTACTGCAACATCATGAACTCCCTGCACAACCTCAACAGTTCCATAAATAAGCACGTTGTTTTCAAGCCTTGTTTCTCCTTGCACCTGGGAAGCCTCGGCTTTAATAATACAGGTTGCATTGGGGGTTATTGATGTGGTGTTCCAAAGGAAAACAAGATCCACAGCAGTTTGAGGTGAAAGCATGTTCACTTCTTGCTCTGCGATCAACGTTTCATTATAATAGACTGTTACATTAAACGATTCTGTCTTGTTTCCAAGGTTCTCCGTTGTCACCTGTATCTCCACTAACCGACCCTCCACAACAACGTCTGAAGAAACAGAAATGCTTTTTACGGCCACATCGTGAACCACACTGACAACTTCAACTCCTCCATCGACCGTCGTGTAGGGAATTGAGTTGCCGTTAATATCCGAAAGTATAACATCTTTCAAATAGAGTGGGCTTATTCCCAACTCCTTTGTTTTGAAGGTTACAGCAAGTAGAACTCCTGTTCCATTTACTCCTGGAATTTCTCCTAGAAGGGTGTTAAAGGCTTCTATGCAGCCGTGGGTAGCGTTATAATTATTGCGGACAGTAAAATTGAAGAAAGTTCCTCCAAATCTGTTGAGGAAAGACCCTTCACTTACATTCAACGCTTCTAAAATTGAAGAGTAGAAGTAGAGTTTGGTTTCCCATCCGTAAAGGTTTTCGACATCAACCACTGAAATGTTGATGTTAAATGTTTCTTCTACCCCCCAAACCTTAGTTATGCGAGGTTCAATTGAAACTGTAGCCAAACCGCCCATAACAGGGAAGGGGGAAGGAAAGAAAGTTAAAGCCATGAGCATTAACAGGATTGCGAAGATTTTCCGAAACATTAATGTTTCCCCCTTTTAATGATCTGGAAAGAGCAGAGAGTCTTGGAGGTCTGCAGTTACGGTCCTTCCCTCCCAAAGTTTCTGGCTATAAGCACTATGTCGCGAATGTTTATGTATCCGTCAAGGTTTAAGTCTGCATACTCTTGATAGTCTGGATCTCCTATGCTGGTTCCAAACGCTCTTGCTGCAGCGGAAAGATCGATTATTGTAACGGCTCCATCCATATCCAAATCCCCTGGCACAGGTGTGTAGTGGTAGGTTCCATTTACCGCCTTGTGTTCAATTAGGCCGCCGTTAAGTCTGTGAATAGTGAAGTTAAGGCTAGAGTTGATGACATGGGTCTGGGTGTTCCACACAATGCCTCGGGCTGCCTTAAAACGAATTGTGGCAAGCACCCTGCTACCGTTGACAGGTGGAGTTAACCCTGTTACATTGACATATACTTTGCCATCCCCGTAACCTACTATGGGGGCGGGGAATGGTACATCTACTGCTAACACCTCTAATAGACTTTTATTATATTGTAGTTCAAACTCGAAAGCAGTGAGATTTACCACGATAATTATGCTAACGTTAACATCGAATTCCGCTGGAACCTTGTATGCTGAAGGTTCTTGAGGACTTAGCACAAGCTCTGGCATTTTGGAGTAGCAGGAGTAGTTACCGCTGTAAACTAGGTGTGGAATAGCCTTTGCTTCCTCGTCAACTAGATCAACATTTTCGAGGGATAGGTCGCAAGTAACGTTTTGTGGGTAGATGGGGTCGTACACAGATTTGAAAATGAACATTGCTACATCTGTTGTTCCGTTGAAAGTTGGTGCTGGAGAGCGAGCTGAAGCAAAGAGTGTGTAGTTCCCGTCGGTTACGCTGTAATTATATTGGCTTATGTACTTGTTTTCCCAAACTAAAGGGATTCTATGAGCGGTTGTCGGGTTCGTTAACGTCAAGAGAGAACTGTTCCATTTTATGGTGAACTGGAACCCATATAACCCGCTTACATTAGCTATGGTAACATAGACTGTGAATTGGGTGCCTAAAGATGGAACCTCTACAGAAATTAATTTCGGAGTCACATATACGACGCTTATAGGCATTGATGGAGGATAAGGCTTAATAAGCCAAGGTTCAAAAACCACATTGTCACTTACGTCGTCTCCTAGACCATCCGGTTTTGGACCAGTTTCATTACCCCACCAATTGTAACGTGCATCAACGGTTACGTTAACATTGTTTTCTAACCCGTGGTCGTTTCCAAATATGTTATTATAATTTATTGTTGTTGTCAAAACCATAGGTTCAGTGTTTCCCGTTGTAGCTGTATAGAGTATCCTTATGCCATATCCGCCGTTTCTGATTGTGTTATTTGTTATTCTTATATTTGTGCTTAGTAATTCAGGGTTGCCAGTCCAGTTTCCATAATCATTTAGGATGTATATGTTTTTACCTTTCACCGTTGGGTCTATGGGATGCGAAGTGGTATTTGCTATGACATTGCCTGTTATTGTCACATTGTTGCATCCGGCTAAAACTATGTTGCCATATGCATCATAAATGTAGTTGTTTTTAATGACGATATTGCTTGCATTGTAATGAATAAAGATATTGTAAGGTGTGGGCTTTAGGCTTTCGTAAATTTCATTGTTTTCGATGATTACGCCTCTTGCATAACCAGTGACAAGAACGCATGTATTATTTGTCCTATACACTGTGTTATTTTCTATAACAATATTATTTGAGATGGTGCTGGGTCCTTGAAATTCTTCTTTCCAATGATCTCTCACTCTTATTCCTATACTTCCAACATCGTGAACAATGTTACCAATTATTTTCACGTTTCTTGCATGTATGTCAATTCCTATTCCTGCCGGTTCCGTGGTGGAATTGAAAATGTTCCCTAAAACGTTATCACTTATTATTGAGTTGTTACCTTCAACTAGAATACCGCCAATATCATGGGATGAATCAGCTTTAAAGTTTTTAATGGTGAAACCCTCTATTTTTACACCGTTCGCACGTATATGAAATGCTGGACCCCAACTACTATTTTCTCCGTCAATTATGGTTAAGCTTGCACCATCTTTAGATTTTATTGTTAAGTTTGCAATGTTAATTGTTTCTGGGAAGACTTCACCTTTCGAAGAATTATATGTCCCTGGATAAACTAGTATGGTTTCGCCAGCACTTGCATTGTTTATAGCCTCATAGATTGTTGGATAATCATAAGGAACCAGAATTGTTGCAGCTCCACCAACAGTCCAGCTTGACGGTGAAATTGTAACTCCTGGAGTGGTTGTAAGGTTAAAATTGTAAGCTCCAGTTTCTGTTATAACTATTTTGAAAACCATATTTACCATTGAGTTTGCTGGAATTATCAAGTCATTGATTATTCTTATTCTGTTTCCTTCCCAGTAAGCCGTAGAAACGATGTCTGGATCATTTGCAGAGTCTGAAAGATTCCAATCAGCCATGTAAGTGTTACCCATGAAAGTTTTGTACTCTACCCCTCCACCACTATCCACGTACATGTCGCCACAATGCTGAATCTTGTCATAACTTATGCTCGTTAAACTTCCATTAGAAACAATCCAGTCCATTTCACCCCAATGATATGGAACAGTCTCGTTACCGTTTAGCCAGTCCCACCAAGTGGCATATCCAGTGGAGTTTTCGAAAAAAGCAGTTATGTTTGCCGAACAGGCAATATGGACTCCCTGGCGGGATGTTACGGAAACGTTGATGTCCACTATAGTATTATAGGGCATGGGA
>QMYO01000144.1 GCA_003662715.1 Candidatus Bathyarchaeota archaeon
CATCAGATAGTGTTAATGTAACTTCAGCAGCACTTACTGCTTGAATTGTTACCAACAGACTAGCGATAAGAAGAGTATTCAATAGCAATTGAGCAAACTTATTTTTCAATTTTTCCTTTCTCCTCTTGTTTCAGTTTTGATTGAACCAACAAGTGGTTCAAATGGGTCTTTTTTTGGTTTCACTATTTAAATTTTATGATAATTTCTTCTATAAGGAAATTAGTGTCATTTTTTTCATAAAAGTTATCTGTTCATTTCACGAAAATATAATCGGGGAGTGATCCAATAAAGAACACTACGGGTAAAATTAAACCTCTGCATAATTATGCATTGAACAGGCTGCATTCGCAAGCATTTCGGTGTTTACTTATCTCATTTTTGCTTCTCTCAGTAATCAGTTTTTCTAACACCCCATGTCAAGTTCTTAGAAAACAGCAAATTTTTATGATTCCGCCCAAAATTAAAGGAATGACCATAAATGCTTGGAGTTCGGAAGCATACAATACAACTGACTTTGATATATCAATAACAAACTTGGCTAATTTAGAGGCGGATTGGGTAACTTTCACGGTTTTCTGGTTTATGGAACACTATAACGACACGGAAATGTATCCCAGAACAGATCTATATACCGCATCAAACTCTTCCTTGATACATGCAATAGAAAAGGCACATGAACTTAACATGAAAGTAGCCCTAAAACCAATGATTGATGTTATCGACGGTACGTGGAGAGGGCAAATAAAGCCTTACAATTGGACTCTATGGTTCGAAAATTATCAAAAATTCATAAACTTTTATGCAAATTTTGCACAGAACTACAGCGTTGAACTATTCATAGTCGGTACTGAACTTAGATCATCACAAACTCATGAAAGCGAATGGAGAAATGTCATCAATAACGTGCGTAACAACTTCAACGGAAACCTCACATACGCTGCAAACTGGGATTCTTTCAGCAACTATTCAGTATTACCAAACTTTGCTGTCAGATTTTGGGATGCATTAGACTACATAGGGGTAGATGCCTATTTTCCATTAACCAACTCCTTCAACCCAACACTTCAGCAATTAATAAACGCTTGGTCCAATTCACGCTCAGGTTGGTGGGGATCTGGACGCAATTGGACAAACCAATTGTATTCAACCTACCTATCAACAGGCAAGAAAATAATTTTCACAGAAATTGGTTACTGCAGCCAAAACGGTACAAATACAGAACCTTGGAATTACAACCTTTCCCCAGTAAAAGATCTACAAGAACAAGCAGACTGCTACCAAGCGGCCTTAGAAGCTTTCGGAAATGCGACATGGTTTGAAGGATGGTTCTGGTGGAGTTGGGAAACAGACCCTAACGCAGGAAAACCTGGGACTCCTGATGAATTACATTATACTCCCCAGAATAAACCAGCTCAAGAAATATTACGCTACTACTACGAAGTTCCCCCCGACATAGCCATATTAAATGTCTCTTCTTCCAAAACTATTGTGAATAAAGGAGACTTTATAGAAATTAATGTAACTATAGAAAACCAAGGCATTCATACAGAAAACTTTAACGTTAGCGTATATGCTAACCAGACATCAATTTACGAAGAATACATTGTCCTTGAAAACCACAGTTTAACCATATTAAGGTTCACATGGAACACATCCAACATGATAGAAGCAACATATATTTTGGAAGCCTTCGTTCCTCCACTTCCAGGAGAACTAGATAAAGACGACAATTTATACGTTGATGGAATAGTCAAAATTGGAAAACATGACATCACAATAATAGACCTAGTCTTTTCCAACAAAATAAATAGAAAAGTTATAGGACAAGGATGCATATGTAAGATAAATGTTACAGTCGCCAACCAAGGCGATTTCACAGAAACTTTCAACGTTACGCTTTATGCCAACACAACTATAATAGAAACAAAAGAAGTAACTCTAGAAAGCGGCAACTTCACAACCCTTAGGTTCACGTGGAACATTACGGGCTTTGTTAAGGGCAACTACACCATCTGGGCTTACGCTTGGCCTGTTCCAGGCGAAACATACACGGCGGACAACACGTTTGTTGATGGTTGGGTTTTTGTTTCTATCGTAGGCGACGTAAACGGTGACCGAAAAGTCGACATAAAAGACATAGCCATGGTCAGCGGAGCCTACGGCTCCTACCCCGGTCATCCCAAATGGAACCCCAACTGCGACATAAACAACGATTTCAAAGTTGACATCAAAGACCTCGCCGCAGCCAGTGCAAACTACGGCCAATGGTGGTAAAAACCCCACCTCATCTTTCATCTTTTTTGCATTCTTCAAGGAAAAACCAAAGCTGCCCCACGCAAAAAAGAACCCTCAACGCGCGAGCGAAAATGTTTCATATAGTAATTAGACTATTTTGGAAATACCGCGACTCTTTTCTTTTAAAAAAGCTTATTTAACAACATTTTAGTTACGATGTTCATAAGATAGCTAGCGCACTCATTGATCAATAGAAGATTTTTCCATAAAACATATAATAAATGAATTGTTGATATTCTTGGAGAATTAGAGAATGCGTTTAATTGAGAGGCTAGCGTTCAGATTTTTGTTGTTAATTCTTGCAGTGTCTGTTCTCGGTTTTTTGAAGGTCTTTACAGCGTATTCTAGTTCTGGATGGGAAGTTGATGTTTTCACTCAAAAAGAAACTTTCAGCGGGGTGGGTTTAGGCGTGCCCAGTGACGCTTTCGCGCCTCACGAGGAGGTTGTTCTTTTTGCTTACGTTTCTTACAATTTGGCTCCCGTTCAGAATATACTTGTTTCTTTTGAGGTGTTTGGTCCGCGTAATCCTTTGCACAATGTCACTTTTAGTTTTGTTGATGAGACGGATGATGATGGAGTTGCCAGGACTAATTTCACGATTCCGTGGCCAGATGAGAAGCCTGAAACTGTTGTGTTTGGTTATTGGAGTGTGGTGGCCAGCATTGAAAATGCGTCTGATCATCTGGTTTTTAGGGTTGGCTGGATAGTTGAAATTGCTTCTTTGAGCGTGATTGATGAGGATCCGCCGCAGGGTGGATACTTGAACGTTCAAGTTTCAGTAATGACAAATGCTATGATGCCTAAGAACGCCACGTTAGCGTTCGTGTTGTTTGATTGTGAAAGACGTGTTATCGGAAGCTTCGTTGAAGAACTCAGTGTTGATAGTAATGGGGTGAACTTTTCAAGAAGGTTTAGTATTCCAAAATGGGCTGCGGTTGGCTTAGGCACTGTCAACGCTTCAATATATTTTTCCACAGGAGCGCCATATGGTCCTGGATGTTCAACGACTTTTGTTATATCGCTAATGGGAGATTTAGATGGAGACAACAAGGTTGACATTAAAGATGTGGCCCTAGTTATCGCTGCGTTTGGTTCATACCCTGGGCATTGCAGATGGAACCCGCGGGCAGATTCCAACAAAGACTATGTCGTTAACGTAAAAGATGTTGCTTTAGTATCAAAGAATTACGGCAAAACCTATCCATGACCTCTATGAAAATTAAACTTTTTCCTTCCTCTGCGACTTAACGTCTCCAGAGTCTAACGACAGCCAGTTCAGCTCAGTTTCTGATATACGAATGGAAACCTTATTTGACATTTTGAAGCTTCGCAGGCTTCCATTGAATAAAGGAGTGCTTAGTTGGCACTTATGGTTGGTTGAGTTACTATATTTGACATGTGCGGCAAATTTAGATGATTTTTTCAATTCTGTGTGGACTTGTAGCTTTCTCAAACCAAGGGATAATTACGGGGAAGTTGTTCTGGCATTCTAGAAGTTGTACGCTTATTTCGTTTGCTTCTGGTTTATTTTCTAAAGAATTTTAGGTCTACTTGGAAGTTGTTGACTTGAGCCTTTTTAGACTCATTGTTGGATCTCTTATTTCTCTTCCGTTTAGCAGGCTCTTCCTGCATCATAGCAACACAAAAGAGAGGTCACAATGCCATTCAAAGGCTTCGATGTGCCAACTTGTGGTTAAAACAGGAAAGGGCCTTCTTGCGGGAGATGGATTTTAAAGACTAAGCACTAGGCTGCTCTTTTTCCCTTTAGAATTCTGGTTTACGGTGTATGGCTATTTCCAAAATTCAAATAAAAAATGAGGGAATTGAGGATATTCTTATGGTCTATTAGTATGGCTGTATTGCGATTGTCGGTATCTCTGCGCCAATTGGCCATCCGTCGCCGTAGGTTGGACAGTAAGCGAATCCGCCTTGGCTTGGCAGCTTGTTATAGGCTGTTACGTGTATTGTTGCTATGCCAGCAAAGGCAAACTTGTCAATGTGAATTCTCACTACAGCTGTGCCGTTCTTGTAACTGCAGAATTGGGCTCCACCGATGGTTGTTTCAACAAACGCTATGCCTATTGGCACACCGAGTTCATCTTTAATTACCACGTACAATAGCAGCGAGTACGTTTGCTGCGCATGCGATCCATACTCGATAGTTATTTCTACATCCTCACAGTGGTTATATTCAAATTTGTCCGTTGTGACCTTGAAGATTTCCACTAAGTAGTCGAAGTGGAACTGTAGAGTGTCATTGACCACTTCACATGCTACGTCGACGGTTGCTGTTACAGTCCAAACACCGAACAGATCTTCAGGATTCTCGCATGGCCAAGGTATTCTGAAACTTGTCGTTGCAACACCATTTTCGTCTGTTCTTGCAACAAGAACCGCCCAGAGCTCACCACTGGGGTCTCTTATTTCAAAGGCCACGTCCTTCTGTTGCACTGGCCAGTAGTTGTATGTTACATTGGCGTAGAGTATGACTTCTTTCTGCGGCCAGAACATATCGCTCGGCTGGTTGAAACCTTGACCACCGAATGGTGCAGGATACTGAGTGTACACGTCTATGGCTCGACCAGGCCAATGTGTTGTAATCGTATATACACCGTTTACTGGATCGTCATATGGTATATCCACGATGTTTTGATCTACAGGACTGTCCAGGCCAACCCATGTTTGCTCAATGATTTCAAGTGTGCAGTTCAGGTCAGGTTCGCCGAACGATTGGTACTCAACTCTGAAGGTTATGATAGCTACTGTTCCATTTCCTTCAGGGAACGGTGGGTTCCATCTGCCTGTGCCGTTGGGGTAGATCATGTTGCCGACTAGGACATGTGGTCCGTAGGATCCGTCAGATTCAAAGTAGCTGACCCAGAAGGTACCCAATGAGCCTGGCTGTTGTGAAGACCAGTAAGGCATAAATGGTCCTTCGTATGCTGCCACGGGAGTTATCAAATCTGGGTCATAGCTTAGTCTAAAGTCTAAACCTACAAAGTACCATGCGAACTCGAGGTTCTTTATGGATACTGTTACGTTAAATAATTCGCCTCTTGCTGGTTCCGGACCCATAGTTACGCTAGATACCTCTAGGTATGGTAGTTCCAGTGTTAGGAGGCCGTTGATTCTTACGAGGCCGTTGACTGATGGATCTGCGGGTATTTGCTCTACAGTGTTCCAAAGCACTATATCACCTAAGGTGAGCGGA
>QMYO01000145.1 GCA_003662715.1 Candidatus Bathyarchaeota archaeon
ACGTCCAATAGCTTGTTCTTCTCTTGTTCTTCTTTTGAAATAAATAATTATATTTATAAACTTAACTTTACTTCGGATCGAGCTGAATTTATACTCGTTTCGAGGTTTTCTCTGTTATAAAAGTAACTAAGATTAGCCTCACTAAGGAAAATCAGCCTATGCCATTGCAAATTCCTTAGAAATTTTAGACCTAAGAAAAATTTATATTAGAAAGATAACATTTCAACACCCAATATTGCCAAGCGTACGCACGTATGTGCGCTACTATCAAAAGGTGTGAGTCGTATGGGAAAAATACTCGTAGTTGACATAGAGAGCTGTACTGGATGTCGCGTGTGTGAAACTGTTTGTTCTTTGGTGCACTTTGGCGAATGTAATCCGACACGTTCCCGTATAAAGGTGCTTAGATACGAGAAGTTCGGAGAATATTACATCAATGTTCCTGTAGTGTGTCAACAATGCGAGACACCAATGTGCATGCAAGTTTGTCCGGTAAATGCTATTAGCGAAGATCCTTCAACAGGAGCATATATAGTCAATGCAGAGGTGTGTCTGGGATGTAGATTATGTACTATTGCATGTCCCGTCGGAGCCATAGAAGTCGATCCTTATTCAAAAACCGCACTGAAATGCGACCTTTGCAATGGAGATCCGTTATGTGCTAAATTATGTGCGCACGGAGCCATAAGATATGTAGAGGAAGAAAAAGTCGGCTTTGTTGAAAGAAGAGAGTCCATAAAGAAACTTGAAACTGTCTTAAAAATAGTGGAGGGAACTAAATGATTTATGGCTGGACCAACACAATCTTACATATAGATTTGACCAGTGGGAAAATATCAAAAACATCATCAAAACCCTATATAAGAGAGTTTCTAGGCGGTAGAGGTGTAAACGTCAAGCTCTTATACGAGCTTACCAAGCCTGGACAGAACCCTCTTGATCCCCAAAGCCCAATAATCCTTGGTTGGGGTCCACTTGTTGGATCGGGCATAATAGGGGGAAATCAAACTGAAATTACGTTTAGAACCTATCCAAACGGTCTATACGGCACTGCAAATTTTGGCGGTCAGCTTGGGCCTGAAATGAAATTTGCTGGGTATGACCATGTTATTATCACTGGAAGGGCAAGCAAACCTACATACATATACATTGAGAACGATAACATTGAACTTAGAGACGCATCTGGATTATGGGGCAAGGATACCTTCGAAACACCAGATCTGATAAAGGAGGAAATAGGCGATCCAGACATTAAGGTATTATGCATAGGTCCCGCAGGAGAGAAACTAGTAGCCTTTGCGAGTATTGAACACAATTACCGGGCTGCAGCTGGACACGGTGCTGGCGCAATAATGGGATCCAAAAATCTCAAAGCAATAGCCGTTAGAGGAACAAAAGGAATTAAAGTATACGATGCCGAAAAAATACTTCAAATTAACGAAGAATTAGTTAATCGTGGAAAGGAAGTTGGGGAGAAAAAGCTGAAGGAAGTAGAAGAAGAAATTGAGAGAAGGCGAGAAGGAAAAGAAACCAACTGGATTGTCAAAAGGAAATTAGGAGCTTCAATTGGAAACTTAAACGGGTTTTCAGAAGCCGGGCTATCTTGGGACGATATTGAAAAAACCAACCCCATAGTATTTAAGGAAGAACAGAAAGGAGCACAAGGGTTCTATCCTTGCTACGCATGCCCTAGCATTTGGCGATGGCTTGATTGCCCGTGGATGGTAAAAGTCCCGGGCGATGGCGTTATGGTGCTAGGCTGCATGTCTTGGTATGTATATAGAATGTACACTTCCGATATGAAAACATTGCTTGAAGCTGATATGCTTATGAGCCGTTATGGACTTGATCACCAGTCAATAATGGGAACGATTAGCTGGCTGATGCAAATCTACGATAAAGGTATAATCAGTGCTAAGGATACAGATGGTATACCAATGGAGAAGGGTAGTAGGGAGGCGATCTTAACTACAATCCATAAAATAGCAAATAGAGAAGGCTTCGGTAACATACTAGCTGACGGAGCCTTAGCGTTCGCACAGAAATTAGGAAAGGAAGCCGAATACTATCTAATACACAAAAAGGGACTCTTGCAAAGCGTTTCATACGACTACCGTGTACATGTTAACAGAGCTCTTTCAACGGCGGTGGACACAAGAGGTGACACAATTCGGAGCAGTAGCGGTCTTTTCACACCTACAGTTATGTACTTTAAAGGCACACATTATAATAATCCAGAGTTGGTAAGGGAAGCTCTTAGGTTAGCTAAAGAAGCTTACGGCACAGAAAAAGCCGCAACTCCGTGGGAGTACGAGGGAGTGGAAAACTTAGTACGCATGTATCAAGATTTCTGCTTAGCTGGTGACATAACCGGTGAATGCATCTTTGTATTCCGAGGGATTTATGAATTTAAAGCTGACAGTTTCCAGCCCGAGGTTAGGGAGCTCTTCGCAAATATGGTTTCCGCGGCTACTGGTGTAAATATAACTGCAGATGAACTTTGGAGGATATGTAATAAGGTTATCACCTTAGAGAGGGCATGGAACATAAGAGAGGGACACAAAGGAAGAGAAGACGACACTATACCTAGAAGGCTACTTGAAGAACGCCTTCCGGATGGACCCTTCAAAGGCTATACACTGAACAAGGAAAAGCTAGAGGAGCTGAAAAGCAGGTATTATGCGTTAAGAGGCTGGGACATCGAAACAGGAATACCGACACGAGAAACACTTGAAAAGTATAACCTCAAAGATGTGGCAGACGACCTTGAGAAGCTTGGAAAACTGCCAAAAACAAAGGAAGCATAAATCCCATTTCTGAACCTCCCATTTTTCTGAACCTATAATTTATTTTAAAAACTTGAATACCATAACTATGTCGACATTTGTTCATGTAGAGAAAATTGATATGCAGTCTAACACTAGGAAGATGATTGGGGAACCTGTTGTCGTAGAAGTTCCCGTCAACATATTTGTTAATAATAAATTTGTTACTACTTTGTTTGCTCTACCAAAGTTGAAAAGGGAATTAGCGTTAGGTTGGCTTTTTGATGAAGGAATATTGCAATCGTTAGATGAAATAAAGGAAGTAGTTGTAAACCAGAGTAATGTAAACGTGATTACAAAGGGCCCCATAAAAGAAGAGGCACTTCAAGCGGTTGGAGTAGCAGCTTGTGGGTCATCTATCAACAAATTTCTAATGACCATTAGTAAAGCAGTTGAGCAACCTGTAGAGTCAAGCTATAAAGTCAAAGCTTATGATATCATCAGGTTTGTTAAAGAGCTTGATAGATCGAAATTATACCGCTTAACAAGAGGAGTCCATGTAGCTGCTATATTTGAGAGTGGGAAACTTGTCGCCTTTGCGGAGGATATTGGTCGCCATAACGCTGTTGATAAAGTGATCGGGATTTCTATTGAATCAAGAGTTAATTTCTCTAATTCCGTCCTTGTTAGTTCAGGTAGACAACCAGCTGATATGGTGCTCAAGACTGCAAGAATGAAAATTCCGATAGTGGTTTCAATAGCGGCTCCAATTTATTCTGGCATTATTGCTGCAGAAAAAACTGGTGTGACTCTTGTCTGCCATGCAAAGAGTCACCAAATAAGAGTTTATACTCATCCCTACAGGATCTTGTTATGATAGAAAACGACTAGAAAAACTTTAATATTTACCTAAGGTTATTCATTGGATAATAAATTTGTGATAAATATGGTTATGTTAGGGGAGCGCAAAATGGAGGAAGAGGTTGATTTTGGGGAAATACAACGGAAGTATGTAATGCAATGTTGGTCTCGTCAGAAGGATTATCGCCCTATTCCCGTGGTTAAGGCGGAAGGATGTTGGCTGTATACGAAAGATGGTAGAAAAATCTTTGATTTACGTAGCGCACATGAGTCAATAAATCTAGGCTTTAGACATCGCAAGGTTCTGCAAGCCATAAAGGATCAACTGGAGAAGGTTATCTACGTAACTGATGATTTCGCAACTGAGCCGACTGCTATGTTAGCTAAAACTCTGGCCGAAATAACTCCAGGCAGCCCGGATAAGCGAGTCTGGTTCTCGCAAAGCGGTGCCGGAGCTATTGAAGCGGCAATAAAGGCGAGCAGACTATGTAGATATGTTGAATTGTGCAAATTAGGCCATAAAAATTCAAGGGTAGTTGAGTGGGCTTATCCTTACCCATATAAAATAATTTCTCGTTATAGGTCTTATCATGGTGCAACACATGGTGCAATGTCTGTAAGCGGAGATCCGAGACGCTGGTGTATGGAACCAATCAAAATGCCGGGAGTTGTGTATGCACCAGATGCCTATTGCTACCGCTGCCCATTCGGATTAGAATATCCCGATTGTGATATATTATGTGCGCAATACGTTGATTATATGATTGAGTGGGAGGGAGGACCCGCGAAGGTTGCAGCGGTACTAGTTGAGCCTGTTGTTGGTAGCAATGGTATAATTCCTCCACCGCCTGAATATCTTCCAACGCTTAGAAAAATATGTGATAAATGGGGGCTTATACTAATCTGCGATGAGATAATGAGCGGTTTAGGTAGAACTGGCGAGATGTTTGCTGTAAATCATTATAATGTTGTACCTGACATAATAGTCATAGGAAAAGCCTTTGGAGTTTACTGCCCGCTAGGTGCCGCTATCTTTAGCAAAAGAGTAGCCGATGCATTTGAGGATAATTTGTTTGCTCATGGACAAAGCTTCTCTGGACACGCATTGGCTTGTGCTGCTGCACTTGCAACTATTAAAGTGATTAAGGAAGAGGGAATTCTTGATCATGTGAAAAAACTAGGTAAATATCTTGGCGATAGGCTGAACGAACTTTATGAAAGACATATATCAGTTGGAGATGTCAGAGGAATTGGATTCTTCTGGACATTGGAACTTGTAAGAAATAGAGAGACTAAGGAACCTTTCCGTAAACCGTCGGAGAAATACGAGTATTCAGTTGTGAACAAAATAGCGGACTACCTACTTGAGAAGAAGGGCGTTTATATACCGTCGGATAAATGGATAATCTGGGTTGTCCCACCGTTGATTGCCACTAGAGATGAAATAGATTTCGTTGTAGATGCTATTGATGACGCATTAAAGATAGCTGATGCAGAAGTAAAGCAATGATAACTCTTTTTTCCATAGGGAAAAAATAAATGCAAGGTAAACTTTAGTAGGTATGTGTGAAAGACCATGCTAAATCAAATAGACATAACTTTACTTCTCCTACCATTATTATGTTGCTTGTTCGCGTTAATGTCTCAACCGAGACAACCGCAAGCAAACATTGAAATCGACTCATGGTTTGTGCCCAAAAACATAGCCGAAGTATACCAAGCTGTTATAGAAGAGGTGAACAAATGGAACAAAAAATCACGTGAAAAGAAAAGTAAGTTTAGCTTTAGAAGAAAAGAAAAAGAGCGGTTTAGTATCATAAAAACGGTTGCTCCAAGACTTTGCGAAATACATGACCGTAAATCAGGGCCCATATTC
>QMYO01000146.1 GCA_003662715.1 Candidatus Bathyarchaeota archaeon
ATAGAACTTTCGATTAACCGCGCCAAACCAACCGGGTATAAGTCTATCCATTGACCAGGCAAGTAAGTACCTTGGCATGCATTGGATAAGCATAGGCATGTAGGACATTTGCCATATGATATTAGATACGCCTAGCAAAGTAACAATAGCAGGGTTCTGGAAAGTCACGGAAGCCAAGAATGGGTAGAAGAATACGTCTACGGGTATTCCTTGAGGCAATTCACCAACTACGAATCCAAGATAAGCTACTGCGTTAAGGAAGTCAAAACCAACCATGCGTGTTATTAACCAGCAGCCCAAACCAGTAAATGTCCCTACAAACACTGCCGCACCAGGGATACTGATCATCTGAGCTTTCTCAACGTGTTTAATTTCACCACCGATATATGATGAAAACCAGATAATCATGTTAGCCATTGCAACCAGGTTGAGAGACCACCAAATCGAATTCCAAGACCAAGGTGGTTTTTCCCATCCTGCTTGTGGAGCATAACTAAGGAGTTGGTTATAGTAGTCCGGACCAGCGTATGGTTCCAGAAGCGCATTAAACCTTTCTATAAACTGCGATTGAGTAGTCATTGCAAAAGCAATGAAAGCTACAATTATGCCAGCAATTGCTATTATGAATAGTATCTTCTGAATTTTAAAGTACACGGCTGGTGGAATAATCGCTAGCAAAGCAACGACTATTATCACTATAAGCCCTGTAATGAATATTCCATTCGCGGTAAGGAAGAATGTAGAGGCATTGAGTAGCCACTCGTTGTTCATAACTACTCCCAAAGTGAAGAGTGTGCAACTGACACCGGTGATGGATGTCCAGTAAGCAAAGAACGCTAGAAAGAAAAGCACCCAGAAGAAATTCATCCAGCTTATTATGAATCCTAGAAATGGGCTGAGAATTCTTGTATTATATATGTAATCGCCTCCTGACCGTGGGAAGATAGTCGCCATCATTCCCCAGCATATACCTGGAATTACGAACAAATATGTCCATAGGAAATATGACAAAGCCGCATCTGTACCTGGACAGGTAGCCAAAAGTATCAAATACAACGAAGTAAGAGCACCGCCAATGCTGATTTCAAAGATATTGTAGATGAGACAGTCCAGCGTTGAAACTTTTCGCACTAAGCCACTCGTTTTCCTTAAGAAAACTTCTTTTCCTTCAGACATTTCTACCTTCCGGCCTTTTAGTATAATTGGTGCACTATATAAATTTTTTAGCTAAATTCAGAGAAATAAGGTTAAAAGAAATATTCCGGCCTTTTCTATACTTTTCATTTGCTAATTTGGGCTTCGCTTTTAAGTTTTAGTCATTTAAGACAAAAACACTCTATTGCTGTCCCTATTTTCTAACCAACGAATTTTTAATGTTTGAGCTGAGCTTTATATTATAAAGTTTGAAAACTTCAAACCGAAAAGTTTATTACAAAAAGAACGTTTTCTGAAAAACTCAATGCATGTTAAAAGGTGGAAATAATGGGAGAAGAAACATTAGGTAAGGAAGTAAAATTTGCACAAGAATACATTGAATATTGTCCTGGAGTAAACACAAGGAAATCCTGGGAACTATTTCAAGAAGCAAAAGAGCTGATACCTGGAGGAGTCAGTTCACATGCACGAGTGTGGAGCCCCTATCCCATATGTTTTGTACGCGGAGAAGGTTCTAAAATCTGGGATATCGATGGAAACTGTTTCATAGACTATATTTTAGCTATGGGACCGGATCTTTTAGGACACTGTCACACAGTGCAAGTTGAAGCGATCACAAAAATGGTGAAACAAGTATCCCATTTTGTTGGATCTAATGAGTTAGAAGTTGCGCTAGCAAAAAAAATCAAAGAAATATGTCCTCACATAGACATGATTCGATTCAGTTGCAGTGGATCCGAAGCTACATACCATGCCATGCGTATCGCCAGGGCTTATACAGGTAAGGATAAAGTCATAAAGTTTGAGGGTGGCTATCATGGGCATCACGATTATGCATGCTGCGGTATGTCAATTGCTGGGCCTCCGCATGCGCCTTATGTGGTGCCTTCTTCATGGGGAGTACCTCAAGACACATTGAAAACTATGATTGTTTTACCTTGGAATGACCTCACAGTTTTAGAGAAAACCATTAAAAGAAAAGCAAATGAAATTGCTGCAGTTATTACCGAACCTGTTCTGATGAATATTGGATGCGTACCGCCAGAAGAAGGTTATCTAAAGGGCGTGCAAGAGCTCTGTGCAGAAAACGATATAGTTTTTATTCTCGACGAAGTGATTACAGGTTTCAGATTAGGACCAGGCGGTGCTGCGGAATATTTTAACCTAAAGCCTGACTTAGTTACTTATGCAAAGGCGCTTTCCTCCGGATACCCCTTATCAGCCGTTGCAGGAAAGAAAGAGCTTATGGAAAACGTTCTTCCTGGAAGGGTAATACATGCAGGAACCCTAAACGCAAACCCAGTAGCAGTAGCATCAGCGTTGGCCACACTTAACTACCTAACTGCTGATGGAGGAGCAGCTTACAAACACCTTAATAAAATCGCAAATATGCTTAAGGAAGGCTTAGAAGAGGCTATTGAAAAAACAAAAAGTAAAGCTATTTATCAAAGTTTTGGTGCAGCTGGAGGACAAGTATACTTTACAGAACTTAAAAAAATCAGGAATTTCAGAGAAGCCCAGCGAGTAAATATTGCGAAGTATAAGGAATACCATTTAGAATTATTTAAACGCGGAATATTAGTCCATCCATCTCAGCATGAACACATATTTATCTCGACTGCTCACACCGAGGAAGACGTTGAAAAAGCTATTTCAGCAGCTACGGAAGCGATGAGAAATATCTCCTAAACTTGGAGATATCATCCTTTTTTATACCGAAAATCTTTTAAATCGTTAACCGTCATTATGGGGCGGTGAAAAAACATGGAAAAAATCGGAACTCCTATGTTAGAATCTGTGTTGCATACCGGGATATCGACATTCATGAAATCTCCGTTTGTGCCCCCAAAAGCTGAAGAACTTAAAAAAGTAGGTGCTAATGTAGCATATCTGGGCATTCCATTTGAAGGCTGTGCTGTTGGAATTCCAGGTGCTAGCTTTGGTCCACGGATGGTTCGTATAGGATCTGATGATATAATAAGCTATAACTATGAATTAGATGTAGATATTGCTGACCATTTCAAAATCGTTGATTGTGGAGACGTCCCAGTAATTCCGATGGATATAACAGGGTCATTTAAAAAAATTGAGGATACTGTTGCAGAAATTGTGGGTGCTGGTGTATTTCCAATAATAATCGGAGGAGATCATTCGATTACTCTGCCTGCTTTTAAAGGATTTTACAGACATACCACGGGTAATGTAGGGCTTATACATTTTGACACGCATATGGACACTTCAGATACATATGGTGGCATGAAAATCAGCAATTGTACACAAATCACACGTATTGCTGAAATGGAGAGAGTAAACCCAAAGAATATTGTTCAGATCGGAATACGTAATCACCTTAACCCAAAATCAGAAAGACTCATGGGAGAGAAACTTGGAATAAAAGTGTTCCCTATATGGGAAATTTTTAAAAGAGGAATAGAGCCGGTGATGAAAGAAGCCGTTGAGATAGTTAAAGATGGAACGGATGCTATATACATCACTTTAGACATTGACGTTCTAGATGCTGCCTATGCACCGGCAACGTCTGTACCAACACCGGGGGGGCTTACATCAAGGCAACTAATAGAAGCAGTAAGAATTGCTGCCAAAGCAGGTGTTGACGCATTTGATCTTGTAGAAGTTTCAGGCCCTCAACAAGATCCAAACTTCATTACGGGAAGAACCGCTGCTACAATAATCGCTGAACTTCTTGCAGCCAAGGCGCTTAAATAAAAATATGATTGGGAGCGTACGTGTAAATGGTGTTGACGAAGTCGTTGGCAAAAAAAGATTTTATTACATGTCAAGAATGGACCAAAGAAGAGCTAGAAACAGTTCTTGAAACTGCTTTTGATCTGAAACGGAAGCTTGCAAGAGGAGAACCACACGAATTACTAAGAGGTAAAACATTAGTTATGATGTTTTATAATCCATCAACAAGAACTCGGAATTCGTTCGAAACAGGAATGACCCAACTAGGTGGCCATGCTATTTTCCTTTCTTCTGGGGCTGCATGGGTTGATTCAGAATCGATAAAAGACACCGCGGAAGTACTTTCAAGATATGCTGATGCGCTGGCAATTCGATATTTACGATGGCAGCTACCCTTCGGTGAGTGCAATCGTGTGCTTCGGCTATATGCTAAATATGCTTCTATACCTGTTATCAACATGGAAGACGGAATGTATCATCCATGTCAAGGTATGGCTGATTTAATGACGATTAAAGAGAAGTTCAATAACATAGAAGGGAAAAAATTCGTTCTAAGCTGGGCATATTCCAGTTACTTTGGAGGATATCTAGGCTCAGAATGTCATACAAACACACTGCTCATGTCACGGTTCGGAATGGATGTTACTCTAGCATATCCTGAAGGATTTGACGTGGATCCCTCTATTGTTAACTTTGTTAAATCTAATGCTGAAGCGGCTGGTAGCACTTTTGAAATAGTTCACGATATGAAAGAAGCTTTCGAAGGTGCCCATGTAGTTTATCCCGTAAATTGGCCTCCATGGAAGCTTATATCTGCAGAAAACGATTTAGAGAGAAAAAAGAGAATAATCTTGGAGTATACAGAGAAATATAAGAACTGGATATGTACACAAGAGTTAATGGACGTCACGGATAAACATTCAATATTCATGCATTGCATGCCATTTAAAAGAGGCGAGGAAGTTACCGAAGAAGTTGCTGATGGTCCTCATTCAGTTATATATGACGAAGCCGAAAATAGACTACACGTACAAAAAGCATTACTTGCGCTTTTAATTGGAGGACTGTAATTCCTATAATTGTACTTTGAACAATAAACAAAGCTCGAAACTCCCTTTTTACCCTACTTTTAATTTACTTTTATCTAATTTTTTATAAAAAAGCATTATCTGAAAATAAGAAGATTCCAGGTAACGAAGCTGAACCTTTGGTAAAGTTTTGCGAAAATGTCATAAATTCAACGCTGTGCTATAATAATATTGTGCGTAATATGTTGAATGAAGGTGAAATTCGCAAAGTTTCAGACATATTCGGTGCCATTGGAAATCCAATAAGGTTCAAAATACTCATGCTTGTGAACGAGACTGAGAGACCCCTGCACATAAAAGCAGTAGCAAAAATTCTTAAGAAAGAGTATGCTGCAGTTTATCGCCATGTAAAAGTTCTAGAAAAAAGTGGGCTCATTAAAATCTATGAAGTTGGGCGATCCCGTGTTCTTTACGCAGAAAACGCAGAGTTAATAAAACGACTTGTTGAAACAGCAAAAACAATGATGCGCACACATGCAGAATAG
>QMYO01000147.1 GCA_003662715.1 Candidatus Bathyarchaeota archaeon
AAGTAGCGTTGTATGGCTTCTCCGTTTGCAGAATAGCGTAGCCCGTCTTTATATAGCCTTTCTGAACCGCATTTTGAACATTTAACCTCGTTAGAGGCTTGTATCGTAAAAGCGGGCTTGATGGGAGCCGTTTCCAATGTTTCATTCAGCCTTTTCTAAAAGTTCTTCCAGTTCCTGCTCTATTTTACGGAGTTTTCCGAGCTTCCTGTTTGAGCGTGGGAGTTCGCTGAAAATGTCTGGTTCTATTTCCCTTGCGAGGTTTTTCACAAGATAAATTATTGTTGAATTGTTTAGGCAGGCAGCCATGAAACATTCTATAATTCGGTTTACGCGTTTTTCGCCTTTTTGTTGGCACAAGAGCCTAAAGGCCTTGTAAATTCTTGGGTTTAAGTATAGCTTGAAGCGTTTGCGTGTTATGGGTCCCATTTTAGACCCCCTCTATGGGCTTGAAACATAGTTGCTTGTTGAATCTTTTTTCATTTGTTCAGTTATGCGTCTGTAACAATCTGCGTGAGTTGGCTTGTTTTCTGTGTATTCATCAGCTCGCCAATCATCGGTAAAGATGGGTTTCCCACAAAAATAACAGTGCTTAAAATATGGGTCTTGGTTTTCTTCAGTTTCGTCGGCTTGGATTATGCCTTTTTGTTTGGCTTTTTCCTGTGCTTTCTGTAAGTCTATCTGGTATGTAACGCCTTGACTGGTTTCGTAGGTTCGCAGTGTAATGCGAAGGTTCTGGAGAGCGCTTTTTACTATGTGCCAGCTTTGAACCCAGGGAACAATGTTTTGCACTTTTTCTGTTAGGGTTTTCAGAAGTATTGTTGTTGTGGGCTGTGAATACTCGGTTAAGACTGCTAATAGAGCGGCTTCTACTTCGCTGAGTTTATCGCTTGCTTTTTGGCTTGTGGCGTATTCTTCAGCAAGACCTAATAGCTCGTTATAGCCTTCTGGGTTGAATACTTTGCACACTGCGAGAATGGGAGCCCAGTAGTTGAAAGCTCTGCCTGTGAGCTTGTCTGTTTGCTGTATGGATTTGTAGGCTTGGACGATTTCCCGCCAGTATTTGACTGTAGCTCTTACAAGTAAGTTTATGATTTCTTTGAATTGGGGATCGAAGGGAAGTTGAGCTCGTTTCTGCGAATATTCCTTTGGAGCTCGCTCAGTGAGTATTCTTAAGCATTTTACAGTGAAAGGCAGTTCGTATCTTGTGGCTATAGCCTTCGGACTGTAAACTTCAAACTCTTGAGGTTTCAAAGTGTCTTTGTTTATTCTTCTGACTACTCCGCCTTTTTCTGTGCCTACTTCAATGAGGTCTACAACATCTTTTGTGTCATCGTTATTTAGGTTGAATTTTGTTATGTCGATTATGTATGTGCCTTTTGTTCCTTCTACTGTGCGGAAAATGTCTGCTCCTCGAATTGCGGTTTCTCTGCCTGTAGGGTTCCAGCATGTTTTGCTTAAAATGTCAAGAAGTGTTGATTTTCCAGTTTCTCTTTGTCCTTGAACGTTTAGGGCTGGATAGAAACTGAAGATTGGGTGGAAGTATGTGCCTATTATCCAGCATGTTACAAGAGTATAATAGCGGGGGTCGCTGTGATACCAGTAGTTTTTCAGTATTTCCAGCGTTTTTTGGAAGGCCTCTTCTTTCGACGGAAAAATGTTTTCAGCCTTTTCTGCCAGCTCTTTGGATAAAAGAAGGATTGCATAACTCCATTCTCTTCGAATGTCAAGCCATCTTACTTTTTTCAGCCGTGCTTTCTTAGGAAAGCGTTCTGGAATTTCTGTTGCCTCAAAATCGGTCAGAAAAACCGAATCCGCTAAAATTATCAGGTTTATTTTTGCCGTTTCAGGAACTGAGTCAATGAGTGTGCCGATGCTAAAGCCTGTTTCTTCATGATAATCGATAAGCGGATGCAGAAGCACGGTTCTGGATTGTTCAAGCTGTAGATTGATCACAGCTAATGGGTGGAATGGAACCTCACTCAATTCGGGCAACCTCCACAAACACTTTCTGCAAAACGTTCCGTCTTTTCAGGTTTAGACGTTTTTCCAAATTCCAAAAGTCTGAGCATGCATAGTCTTCTGGAAAGACCATGCCTGTGTGGTGAAAAGTGCAAAAAGGCGTGCCGAAGGCGACGCAGTTTTTACAACGGTTAGTCATAAGTCATCCCACCAATGTTTCTTGACACGCGACTTCAGTTTAGGACTGATATAGAACCGCTTGTAGACACATTTTTCATCTTTGTTTGGAACCCATAGAAAAGGATGCGTTTTTAAGGCGTCTCTAAAACCACAACTCTGACATTTAAGGTTAAAAATTATACGTCCCGAATTGTCTATTAATATGGCTGTAATTTTGCAATGACCATAGTATGGTTCTTTTCTCTGGTCGAAACACGGCTTATGATAAAATGTGAAATAGTCCGTTCCAATAAACAGTGGTCTAAATGCATATGACAATAAGCCGTGATGCAGCAACTTATTCCCCATTTTCAAACACCTCCAAACATTTCTTCCTTCCTCATTACTACACTACTCCAACATAGCCAAGGGGGGAATGTACAAAAAAATAAACCCTCTGCGAATTGTTTTAAGGAAAAGAGAACTTTTTTAAACCGCTAAAATTTTTTAAAGCTTATTTCTTAGATTTTTCAAAAACAATCCTACCATGCTTTATCTTAACCCATTCAGGCAGTTTATCGCCTTTAACCGGTGAGGGTATAACCCCAACTACTTTACCGTTTTTCATTTTTATTTTAATCCCTATAACAGGTGGCCACTTAGTTAAATTCTTAAATTGTTTAGTCTTCTTTAGAATAGCCTTCAAATAAGACTCCCAACTTTTAATGGTTTCATATTTTACCCTGCACAATTTAGAAGCTTCCTTATAGGTAAAACCGTTTTTGACGAGAGAACATGCATAGACAGCTTTTATCTCGCTCTTTTTGAGCTTTAAACATGCTTTTGCCATGACTTCTAAAAACGTAGCGGTATCAAAAAAGGCACGAGTAATCGAGTAACCCTTATCTTTTGTTTGTTTACGGGCCAAGTTACTTAACTTGACAAGAATCGCCATCATTGGACTGAAAGTTTTGTAAAATTTTTTAGCCCAATAAGTTAACCTTATCAGAGTCTTACCAGGCATTCTACCAGACCCAACTTTATTCGTCAAACCCTCAAACGGAATATCTCTTTTATCTTCATTGTCTTCCCACTCTTCCACGTCGCCTATTTTTGGCAAATCATCCCATTCTCGCGGATAATAGATTTCCATTTCCTCAGGGAAAGATCTTTTAGAAGGAGGCCGTCCTCTTGTCCGAACAAATGCAGCATTTAGGTAGCGGACATTTTCTAAAATGAAGTCAATTTTACCGAACGTTGTCAAATATTCTCGAACAATTTTGCCGTTAACAAGTTTTCGTGGTTGAGATAAATATGCAACTACGTCTAAGACGGTTTCGATAATGGGTTCACCGCAAATCTTACAGAAATTAAGTCGCGTATCTATTAATTTATTTGTTTTTCCATGGCTGATCTTAGGTCCTAAATGTCTGCAAAGCTTTGACATTTGGAATACCTTTAAAATGAACAGTAAATACTTTAATTTTTAATAATTTTCAATGTCTTGTAATTTTTCCTAAATCTTTAGTCCTTAGAAACTCCGAAGTTTTTATCCTGTGGACTATTTGTCAAAATTTAAATTCTGTAGTCTTATTGAATAGTAGAGTATGTTAACAGCGTTTGATATTGAGACGACCGGATTGGATCCCTATAAGAGTAAAGTTGTTCTTATCGGTATAAAGGTAGGGCGGAAAATCAGGCAGTGGAAGTTGTGGGAGGTTGGGGATGAAGCTAAGATGATCTTGGATGCTTTAGAGGCAATTGAGAAGGTTAATGACACCATTATTGGTTATAATAATTTGAAGTTTGATGTTCCGTTTTTGCTTGAGCGGTTGAAGGTGCTTGGGAAGTATGAACATGGCTTCTTCAGTATTTATAGAAAGAAATGGTTTGATCTTTATCAGTATCTTGGGAATGATTTTAGAAGTCTTGATCATTGGCTTAGCCGAGCTCATATTAAGAAAAAATATCCGGAATTAGATGGCAGGGATATGCCTATCTACTTTAAAAACAAGGACTATGAGAAAATTGTAAACCACAATGTTGATGATCTTATTACTTCGAAACGATTATTTAAGTATCTAAAAAAGGTAAACCCTGAACTGTTGCCCTTCTGACTTTTCTGTAACGCCTAAGGAAGGTATCCGTGTTCTTGACTCGCGTCAATTAAAGTTCCATTTTTATATTGGACTATTACGCCTGTTGCGTTTTGAAACTCTGGCCTCATGTTTTTTAGGTTGTAGACTTCTACGAAGTTGCCTATATACCATGGGTCAATTATTAGCCATGTTCCGTTGTGTCTTACTTCTGCCCATTGGTGATCTATACCCTTGAAAAAGGCCTGTCTTGTTTCATATCCTGCACCGTGCAGTAGTTCTTCTATTAGTATAGCGGCTTGTCCACATGTCCCCCAGCCTTGGTAAACTATAATATCGGCTCTATCGATTCCCATACATTGCATTATATAGGCACCTACAGATGTAGAATAAAGGCAATTGTCGATTCTGAAAAGGGCTTCAGGTTTTTTGTATGCTTTTTGAACGGTATTATCGAGAAAAGAAGACATGCTGGTAACGTAGTCGTGAAAATCTAAGTTTTTGTTTTCTGCGATAAAAGTGTCGATTTTTTGGCCAGCATATGAGACTTGTCGCATGAAAAATAAGGATAATAAAAACATTGTTAATAAGGGAATAACAAAACTGATAACTAAGAGCCGTCTTGTTACGTTTTTCTTGAACTTAAATGATGTTCTGCGAATAATATCGTATGGGCATATTAGTATACATAGTATAATGGAACTGGTTATAATCAAACCAGGATAGGGCCCGACAAATCTACCAGTTTCTACATAAATAAACGCCCATGATATTGTAGTGGGGATGATGAATACTAATATTATAAGAAAGAAAAGTAGTATTTTAGGTGAGGCTTGCTTTAGAGTTTTTATTTTTGATTTCATTTTTCTGGAGGTAATGCGTAGTTTATGGGGTTTTGTTTATCTCTAGGAGGCTTGTGAGGATTCTTTTTTCTAGTTCTTTTACTTTTGTGTTGTTTACTTTTCTGTTTAGTTGTTTGTAGAAGTTGCCGTTGTGGTATTTGCTTTTGAGTTTGTAGTGAGTAAGTTCGTGGAGTAGTAGGTATTTGATGCATTCTTGGTCTAGTCGTGGAAGTATGTCTTTGTTTATTCTTATTGTATTGTTTTTTAGGGATATGGATGCGGCTTTTGTTTTCATGGGTTTTAGTTCTATTTTTATTTTTTCGGAGATGCCTAGGTCTTGTTTGATTTCGTTTAGAGTTTCTGTTAGTTG
>QMYO01000148.1 GCA_003662715.1 Candidatus Bathyarchaeota archaeon
GTCGGGATGTACGATATAGTCCACTCCTGCCGTAAGGGTAACCGTGTACTCATCTGGTGTGAACGGGAAGTGAGTGCAATTGATTCGGCTTACAGATGACACTGGATAGGTTGTTGAGAAGTTGCCTGTCCAATAGGGGACGCCGAAACCATTGTATGGGTCATCAGTTCCCACATATCTACCTGGCAACCCGTTGTTGTCCAGGTTGTCTGGTCCGAAGCTTGCAGGCCAAACATAATCGTCAACCGTTGGGAATGGGTGTTGTGTTAGATTTAATGTTATTCGTATGTCGTTTACGTAGTAGTCGTGCCATTTTCCAGTATCCTTGTTTAGCAAGATTATTTGGTCGCCCTCGCTGAGTTTGCCGTCACCATCAACATCATCCCAATCTTCAAGGCCCATGCCCATGCAATACCTTGAGTATGGGAAGAGTGTGTGCCATTGAGTGGTAATCGGATTTGACAGGTCTATCAGTCCACCTTCCGCATGGAGTATGTACCACGTTGACGGGTTCTTTAGATCGTGAATCACATTGTCAAGGAATATAGGAGCAGATGGCGGTGGATAACCCACATGTTCATAGGTCATGTTAAAGGTGACTTCAGCCACCCTTCGCTGTCCAGTCACTGGACTGTGCGTTGCCCCTATTCCTATGAAGGCTATGTGAACCCATCCTTCCGTGTTGTCGATGTCTTTACAAAGTTCAAAGGTGCCGCTCTCCCAGAAGTCACCGAAATCACCATCAGGATCTATTGCAACATCCAGAGCTTCGATTAGTGTTGAATTGAAGTTTAGGTAGAAGTCGCATCCTGCAACATCCCAGAATGGATCCAAGTCTCCACCATCAGCACCCAACAGCATTATGTCAACAGTAAAGTTCTGGCCGACGCAACCACTTGGTGCGACTATTTCTTCTGGTAATACTTTAAGCATCGGACTAGCTGGATACTCGAATTTTCGACAATACAACGGTATCTCAAGATCAACTGCAGTGTGACTGATAGGACCAGTCGTGGATGCAATATCGGTCTTAATGAAGTGGATCTTAATGGTTGCATTTCCTTCATAGCAATACGGCTGGTTATGAACTAAGAAGTTGAAAACGCAGATGGTTCCGCTCTCGTTAAAGCTTGGTGCGGGAGACTGTGAGCTGTAGCCGATCCAGGCCATAGTTCCAGGCTCAGCAAGAGGAATGCTGGCGCTCTCATCCACAGCCTCCTTCAGCTTCATAACATCAGCATGTAAGATTCCCGGGTAGGGGCTTGGCGGCTGCACAGCTGGATAATCTTCCACAGGAGTTGTCACGGTGTAGCCTGTATAGGTTATCCATTGGGTAGTCCAGTTAAATTGAATGTCGAAACCATACATGTCCATAGGAGTGGCCAGATTGGTATCCTCAACGTATATGGCAACACTGAACGTCGTGCCAACCACATCAGTCTGCAAAACTGGGTCTCCCAGTTCAGTTACGTCTGCAACTGCTTTAAGGTAAACCTCGGACGGTGCAAACGCTGGAAAAGCTCCTAGCAATGAAAGACTTAACAACAACAGCAGTAATAGACTATTTGCTTTTTTCAAGTGCATATTCTTTCCTTTCTCCTTCCTCTCTTCAGCAATTATCTATAAAATATTTCTACAATTAAAGGTTTTTGGAATTATGTTCTATTTCTTTTATTTAGAATAAAATTAGTGCTATTTTCCTCACAAATGGAACACACATGCTTTCTACGCTTTCCAAATTTTTTATGTTTATAAACAAAAACTACACTAACCAACACCAGAACCAAAATGGTCACCGCAATCCCTAAGAACCAGAAATCGCCGCCGGAAGGCTCCCAGAGGCTGGTTTCAACAATTTTCATGCGAATTACCGCAGTAGAAAAATACCCTCCTTCAGTGCTCACGGTTGTCATGAGCTCACCGCAAAGAATTCCAGTCTCTTTATCCCAAAAAAGATCGTACTTCCAGATGTTACCGTCAGCTTCTTTCTGTTTAAACCATGCATAAACTATCTGCCTTATGGCTCCAGCAAACTCAAGCTCTCGTGTGCTGTTCACTTTCAAATCCTTCTCTTCAAAAATTATATCCCCCTCTCTCAAGTTGTTTCGAATAACCCACATGCTCAAATTACCTGAACCAGTCCGAATATTTCCTTCACGGATCTCGTGCTTCTTTGTTCCGTTGAGATAATAAATTGTCACGGAAACCCTGACAATCTCGCCTTGAACCTTTTCTACTTCCAATTTCCATTCTGTCTGGTTAATGTCTATGAGATGTTGTGGAACAGTATCTTCCGGATTGTTTGAATGCCATGTTGAATCTACCTTATATAAAGCCCAATCACCTTCAGAGTCTATTGCGCAAATAGACATTATAAAAGAAAAGAAAAAGATTAACCATACGTTAATGAACACTATAACATCAGACATATAAATAGGGTGTTTCATGGTTTCACCTTAACATACCCGATAGTATAATAATACATCTCTTGCACCAGATGAGTTGTAACTTCCACTCGAAATACTCATTTTCTTAACAATAGTAATGCTACGACATAAGGGATATTTAGCTTTCTTCTTTCTTCTTTTCCTTCTTCCTTCCTAAGGATTCCAAGTATTCTCTTACCGCTTTTTCAATGTCCCATCTCACCTTTGCCCGTTCCGGAGTTGCACCAAGGGGATGTGAAGCTTTTAAAAGCTTAACCTTGTCAAGTCCATACTGAGCTTTAACTCTTTTTTCCTGCCAAATCATAGCAAAGATGGCTATGACAACAGGCATGATCAAAATGGTTAGAGGATGAATAAAAACCACTATCCATAATTGAAAATATATGTATGCTGCAAAAAGGGCGGGAAGCCAAAACCAGAAACTAGTTAAGCAAGCTACAGTGATAAGTAAAACATCAATAACGAATTCCTTAAACTCCTGTAATCTCTTCAACAAAACCACATTTGAGTGAAAAGGCTTTTAAATATTTAACCTTTTACAAGTTAGGAAATCTGCTAAAGCTATAACTTTTCTTAATTTCGAAGCCACTCCTATCTGAATGGTTATATCAAAAGATTAGTATTACTCACATAAGAGGTTTGTATGAACTTAAGAAATTTTCCTTTTTCTGTCCGTATTGGCAAACTTCTGTACAGAAGCAATTTTCCAAACATCTTTCCAAAAGCAAGTTTTCAAGTCTTGAATGAACTGATTTTATAATGGAGTCATGTTTGTTGCTGTGTTTGGCTTCAGTCTAGTTTAAGTTTTGCATCATTTTTGATGGATTTTTGTTAATAGAACAATGTTCCAAAAAACTTAATTAGAAGTAAACATTAGTCAATATTGCGAAAGAAAGGAGAAGGAGAAAATGAAAAAAGTAGCAGTTTTAAGTATAGCGATTCTAATGGCTCTAATGCTTTTCTTGCCGACGCAAGTTAATGCGTATTCTCCACGTCACTGTAAAGGCTTAGACATATACTTCTATGAATCCCCTGACACCGCATTTGCAGCTTTGCTTGCTGGCGAAATTGATTTCATGCAATGGTCGTTGACGGAAGAGCAGTACGAGGCTGTTTGTGAAACTCCAGATCTCCAGTTGGCAGGTTACGCTGAAAACGGAATGATGGAGTTCGACTTTAACAACAACTACACTATAGCCGATTTTCCAGGTATTCGCAATCCATTCAATGATCTCGAGTTCAGGCGGGCGATGGCTCAGGCAGTAGACAAGGAATACATTATCAACGAAATCCTTAGAGGATTTGGTGAGAGAATAGATGCTCCCATCGCTGCTCCTCAAACAGGGTATGCAAACGAGTCTGTTATTGGAGATAACTACCCCTACCCGTATGACATAGACGCGGCAAATGCAAGATTGGATGCTGCCGGCTTTACTGACTGGGATGGTGATGGTTGGCGTAACTATCCCTTGGATTGGGATGGTGTTGCGGGCGAAATAGGTGTGAGAGATGAGCCAAACATTGACCCGTTGAAAATCTGCATAAGACAGTACCACGCGCATAGGAACGCTGCTGGCACGCGTTTTGCTGAAACAATAAGGGATGCCCTACATATTCAAGTGAATATGATTTACGGGTCCAGCGACATTTTGTTCCCAATAGTGATGTATGATAGGAACTATCATGTCTACACGGGCGGCTGGAGCTTAGGAAGATATCCAACCTACTTGTTCGGTTTATTCCACAGCGACTACTGGTACCCAGACGGGGACAACTACGTTACAGGCATGAACAAGAGCAACTTGCCAAATTATCCAGAACTCGACGCTGCCTTGGTTGACGTTTATTACTCAGCGGACATAGAAAGCTTCAAGGCTGCCGTTAAGAAAGCCTCAGGGATGCTGGTTGACTTGTGCGTTAACGTTCCCCTGTGGAGTTACAAGAGCTGGTGGGCCTACAGCAAATATTTGGTAGGCGTCGTGAACATGAAAGGCTATGGCTTAGAGAACACGTATACATTCATGAACGCCTTCAAAGTCGATAACCCAGCTACTCCAGGAGACGAGTCGCAGGATCCGATCAGAATGGGAACGATACACGCACCTAAATACCTTAACATCCTATACTCAACATGGTACTACGACTATGCCGTTTTAGATAGATTCAGCGGAGGCTTGCTCACTATGAACCCCTACGACCTTGCAATTGACCAGCCTTGGATAGCCCAAGACTGGGAAGTTGGAACATGGTATGACCCACAAGACGATGAAGAAAAGACTAAGGTTACCTACTGGATCCGAAAGGACGTATGGTGGCATGCGCCAGAAACAGGCGAAGCAGTTCAAAAGTTCACCGCACATGATGTTGAATTCAGTATATGGTACATCCATCCTCACACCAATGCTTGGAATTGGCCCATGGCTAGAGACGTTCACCACACTCACATTATAGACGACTACACAATCGAAGTATACTTTGATTCAGTAAGCATGTTCCACCTCTACGCTCCAACAGGGCCGATGCTGAAGAAAGATCCACTTCTAGATCTGCTTTGTAAAGAAGAGTGCGTTACTTTCGAAGTTACTGAGGAGATTAACCCCAGCGACAAGATAATACTACCAGGCGGCTCAATTGTGCAAATGATAAATGCCACACTCAACGGTGTAACACCACTAATCGAAGGTGTTGACTACGAAATCTTTAGCACAGGCCCGACAGACTACTGTCACAACGAAATACACTGGCTAAGGTCCTTAAGCCCAGGTGACACTGTAGTGTTCTGCTACTGGACGCCTGACCTCGACCCTTCCGGCTACTATCTAGCTGGTCTGCCATGGCAGCAAACTTTTTACAGCCTCGGACCATACTATGTAATAGACATAAAGGAGGGTGTAGGCGGCTACGCAATAATGAACTGTGTAGACAGCCACTGGCTGGGATCACCTGAGCATGACGGAATTCCGCTTGGAGAGATCGA
>QMYO01000149.1 GCA_003662715.1 Candidatus Bathyarchaeota archaeon
AATCAGTTGGTAATGCGGTATTCTATTGTTGAACAAACAAAATTTTCCATTGTCAGACAAAACTACAGTAGGTTAAATAACCGAGCCGAGTAGGATATAAAAAAAGCAATTCTTTCCTTTCTATCTTCTATCAGCTTTTGCTATATTGCTAATATTGAAATAATGACTAATAACGTTGGAAAGGTATGTGCAACATGAGACGTCACCTTGAAACCAGAAAAAACAGAGAAACTCAACACAGCCACTAGCATATTCAGCTCTTTCAATAGAGCTAAGTTTGCCGAGGAGGTGCCTATCTTTGCCCCGTAGCCTTTTCGGAGATGAAATTGAGGTTTTACGGAGAACCGTTAAAGGTAAGAAAGTTAAGGTAAAATGGGATTGGGCGAACTTTGAAAGCACTAAAGGTTTCCCGGTTGACGACAACCTGATGTCATGGGTTATTGGTCAAGACAGAGCACTGCAAGAATGTTTCCTATGCCTTGACGAGTGGGCGCACAAACTGAAGTGGCTTGAAAAGAACAAATGGTACGAAGACTGGAAAAACTCAAGCGCAACCAAGCCTGGAGCCAAGACAAAACTGAGCCCTGGACCCTACCTCCTCCTTTTAGGAGACCCTGGCACTGGCAAATCTCTTATTGGAAGGGCATTGGCAGATAAACTCACAGAAATCTACAAGGAGAACAAAATCAAATTATTCGACGTTCTCTGCTGGAGAAACAAGATAATTCCAAGCGAACCCAAAATCTCAATCCATGAGGCGGGGAAGGGTAAAGAAGTAATACGTAAAGAGAAAATTAAACAGGAGAAAAAGAAGTTTCTCATTTCAACTGGCTTAAAGCTGCTCCAAGCATTCCTAATAATATTCGGCTTAACCCTTCTGTTCCTTGGACTGTACGGCGTACACAACATCTTCTTGACATGGGCATCCAACCCAGAGATAGCTGAAAACTTAACCTTACAGGAAACCTTCTCCTACAATTTCTTGGACTATTTCTCCAATGCATTCCCCTCATTAACCCTCATTCTTGTTCCAGCGGGCTCCATGCTATTCTTCGCCATATTCATATGGTGGTTTGGAAGACTCGGCGGAGCCACTAATCTGCCAGGCATTGGCGGAGCCCAACAGTCTAACGTACCCAAACTGATAGTGGACAACTCTTCTCAACGAGCTCCCTTTATAGATGCTACCGCTCACAGGTCTTCTCAACTGTTTGGAGACATAGCTTGGGACCCATACCAAACAGGTGGACTAGGAACCCCTGAACATCAAAGAGTAACTGCCGGAGACGTTCACAGAGCATCCCTAGGCATCCTCTACATAGATGAAATAAAGAATCTTGACCCAGTTGAAGCCATCACTCTGCTAACCGTATTAGAAGACGGACAACTACCCATCACCTCGAGAGGACGTCTACAACTCGGCGGCACCGCTGCACTAGCCGTTTCCACCGAGCCAATCCCCTGCATGTGTTTCCTCGTCGGCGCTGGCAACTTCGACTCAATCAGCCAAATACATCCAGCACTTATGGATAGGATTTATGGGTATGGCAAGGTGGTTAGAATGAACAATGACATGCCGAACACGGTTAAAAACCGCCGCAAATACGTTCAGTTCATTGCACAGGAAGTGCAGCGTTTCCATCTAATTCCTTTCAGCAGAGAAGCCTGCGAAGAAATTGTTGCTGAAGGTAGACGTAGAAGCAACAAAAAAGATGCGTTGACCACTAGGTTTAGACCCCTAATCTCCATCATTAAAACCGCTGCTACGCTAGCCATGAACGAAAGAAAGAAGATTGTTGAAAGAAGACATGTCATAGAAGCTATTGAAAACCATTGTAAAACAATTCAGCGACAAATACTGGAACATCAGCTAAACGAAAGAGGTAAACTGTTAGAAATTAAACCAGAAGGCAACAAGCTCGGACAAATCTACGGCTTAGGCGTTGTATCCGACCCATACAGCGGAGAAATGACCGGCAACGTGTTATGCGTCAGAGCCCACATGGTTAAAAGAGTCAAGGGCTCTAGGAAATATCCATTGAAAGGATACTACAAAGTAACCGGCATAGCCAAAGGAAGCGCGGAAAAATTCATATCCGACAGCGTAGCGAAAGTTAGAAGCGTCATACTTCAAAAATATGGAGTAGACATCGCCCAAGATTACTTAACCCACATCGACTTCGCCCAATCCTACGGAGTCGACGGACCCTCAGCAGGAGTTACAATGGCTATACTACTCTGTTCTATGCTGGAGGGAAAACCAATTAGACAAGACGTAGCCGTCACTGGCGAAATCAACGTTGGAGTGAATGATGCAGTGCTAGTTACTGCTGTTGGTGGGCTACACGAGAAGATTAAAGCTGCTGAGACATGGGGATTCAAGAAGGTAGTGGTGCCTCAAAAAAACTTTGACCACTCCATAGATGTTAAAGACTACAAGATAGAAGTGGTGCCAGGCAAAAACTTAGACGACTACCTAAAAGAGTGCCTAGCATAGTTTTTCAGTGTTTAGCTTGCCTCTCAACAGCCTACTTTCGCTTTAAGCAAACTTCAGAGAATGAGAAGCCTCATGAGAACACTCTTGGAAACAACTTTAGGCGCCTCAATTACACTAATCAACACTAAGGCGGCGTTATAGTTGGCGGATGAAAAATCGATATGTGGGTCTCGGTGTGAATTACATTGGGATGCTGCTCCACCATTTCATATATAATCTTTTTAAGATCTTGAAGACTATCTGCTTCGATCACCACTACAGCGTCAAATCTCCCTAAGACCGAGTTAGCCATCTTTACACCCTTTATGCGCCTCGACCTCACAATCTCCTCGGAAGTACCAGGCTTCATAGTAACCAGCACAAAGGCTCTTATAGCCTTACGGCGAAGGTCCTTGGTTGAAGACAACCTAGTCACACTCTCCTACTAGAATAGAGTTATCGACGTCTCGGTGTGAACGATGTTTGGGTCCTTCTCAACTACCTTGTATAAGATTTCATTGATCTCCTCGAGAGTTGGCGCCTCTATGACTACTATAGCGTCGTATCTACCATAAACTGAGTCTGCATGTAGAACCTTTTTAACTCGACCTTTGATGGCTTTGACAACCTCTTCAGAGGTTCCAGGCTTTGTTTCAATCAATATATATGCTTTCATACACACTCACCTCTATTATAATAATTTATTTCTGCATTTAATAATCAAGGTATTTCATAATTTCCCATGGAGTGACATAAAGGCAGTATTGGTTCCAGTCATTGGTCTTATATTCTATAAAAGCGTCAAATATGTGGCTTCCAAGAGTTCTATGGATCACTTCATCACTCTTCATCTCATCAAGCGCATCCTTTAGCGTTGTCGGCAACTCCTTTATGCCCAGAGCCCGCCTCCTCTCAACGGTCAACTCGTACACATCCTCATCCACCGGGTCGCCAGGATCAATCTTCTTTGCTACACCGTCGAGTCCCGCCATAAGGATGCACGAATAAGCCAAGTAAGGATTGCAGGACGGATCAACAGAACGAAACTCTGCACGTTTAGCTGAAGCAAATTTAGGTCCCTTGAAGTAGACGGGAACTCTCACAAGGGCTGATCTGTTGCGGCGTGACCACATTATGTAAATTGGAGCCTCAAAGCCTGGCACGAGTCGTTTGTAGGAGTTTACTGTTGAACAACCTATGGCGGTAATGGCTTTGGCGTGTTCTAATAGACCTCCTATGAAATATCTGCCTGTTTGGCTTATCTCAGCGTATTCATCATTCTCGTCGTACATGACGTTTTCTCCATTTTTCCATAGGGAAACGTGAACGTGCATCCCACTTGCGTTGTCAAGGTAAACCGGCTTAGGCATAAAAGTGGCAATCAACCCATGCTTTTTCGCAACGTTTTTCGCCACAAACTTATAGTATATAGTCCTATCCGCGGTCTCCACTAAACCTCCATAGCGAAAATCAATCTCCAACTGCCCAGCCGTTGCCACCTCATGATGATGCATCTCCACCTCGAAACCAAAGTTTTCTTCAAGTATCGAAGCAACTTCATTACGATACTCAATGGTTGTGTCCTCAGGCGGAGGCCTAAAATATGCTTCTTTAGGCCTTAAAGTAAAGTTTCCAGGCGTAATCTCTGGCGACTCAGGCACAACCCTCGGCGCGCCCCAAGAATCTCCAGCGCCACCTTTCGGACTGACCCAGAGGTCCCAGACCAATTTCGTTGGGTCGATGGATGTAAAGACGAAGTACTCCAGTTCAGGACCGAAGCAGCTTGTATAGCCCATTTCCTCTGCTGCTTTGACAGCTCTCTTTGCAACGTAACCTCTCGGGCATACCTCAGAAGCTTCTTTGCCTCCATATGCTTCGTAGATGTCTCCTAGAATGATGGCGCTCTTCTGCTTTTCGTCGCTAGTCCATGGGAGGATGGCTAATGTCTTCGGGTCTGGCATAAGAACCATATCTGATTCTTCGATGGATTTGAAACCCCTAACTGAAGAGCCGTCGAAGCCAATTCCTGTAGTGAAAACTTGTCCTTCCGTATAATGTTTTGCAGGTATTACCACGTCTTGCATTAAGCCACGAATGTCCACGAATGCCGAGTGTACCCATCTGACCTCATTTTTCTTCAATGATTCGATGGCGTTTTTCAAAGCTTCCATATTGCACACCTTTTTTGTTCAACAAACCATCTCAATATTAGAATTTTATATATAAAGCTTTCCTTTTTATGAAAAAAAGGTTTATATATTAAGAAATAAATGAATAAGTGTTCATCAAAGAGATTACTAGTTTAGGTAAAATCACCAAGAATAGAAATTTATGGAGGAAACGAAACTGAGTGATAATTCATCTCAAAAAATCGACGATATCGACTTCAAAATCATCCGCCTTCTTCAAGAAGATTCTAGGAGAAGCTTCGGTAAGATAGCTGATAACCTTGGAATAGCGGTTGGAACTGCATATAACCGTGTTAAGAACTTAGAGGATAAAGGTATCCTAAAAGGTTACACTATAATCGTGGACCCGGTTAAACTTGGTTATAGTTTAACAGCGCTTATACTAATCCAAGCTGAGGGACAGTATATTTTAGAGGTTGAAAAAGAACTCGCAAAGCTAGATGAGGTTATTTGCATCTATGACATCACTGGGGACTTTGACATAGCAGTCGTGGCGAGATTTAGAAGTAGGGATGCGTTAAACAAATTTATTAAAGACACGCTGAAGCTGCCTCATGTAATAAGAACGGTTACAAATGTTGCTTTAAACGTTGTTAAGGAAGACTTCAGAGTCAAAGTATGATGCTTCATGGAAAGAATGATTTGAACTATCACTCTCAGTCTGGCTCTTATAAACCCAACGGGTTCACTTAGCTAATTCTCTTTTGCGTATGTTATATGTGAAAGATAAGAAAGAT
>QMYO01000150.1 GCA_003662715.1 Candidatus Bathyarchaeota archaeon
CTATTGTATTAGATTCTAAGCATATGGGTGAATGCTCCCTTGGAGGCGGACATTCTAATACGCTGTTGCACTCTTTTGCCAATGGATGGAAGAAGAGAAGTCGTGAAAGAAGGACTTATTGCCATAAAAAATGATGTGATAACTTATGTAGGAAGAGAAGCAGACGCACCGCCCATAAAAGCTGAAAAGACAATAGATGGCCATGGAAAAGTTGCTTTGCCGGGTCTAGTTAACTGTCACACCCACCTACCTATGACCATTTTCCGCGGAATTGCAGAAGACCAAGAATTGAGTAGGTGGCTAAGGGAGACTATATGGCCTTTGGAGGCTAAGCTTAGGTCTGAGGATGTTTATGCTGGCGCTCTTTTGGGTTGTCTTGAGATGATTAAGAGCGGAACTACGTGTTTTGCTGATATGTATTTCTATGGGGATATGGTGGCGAAGGCTGTTGAGAAGGCTGGGTTGAGGTGTGTGTTGGCGCTTGGTATCATTGAGGCGGGGGATGTTGAGAGGGGGAAGAAGGGCTTAAAGGATAGTGTTGAGTTTGCTCGAAGGTTTGATGGATATGCTGAGGGTAGGGTTAGGGTTCGTCTTGGTCCTCACGCTGTTTATACGTGTGGTCCTGATCTTTTGATGAAGGTTCGGGATGTGGCTTCGAAGCTTAATGTTGGTATACATATTCATTTGGCTGAGTCTAAAGCTATGGTGGAGTTGGTGAAGGAGAGGTATGGTTCTACTGAGGTTGAGTTGTTGGAGAGTCTTGGTTTTTTGAAGTCTGATGTTTTGGCGGCGCATTGTATATATCTCTCGGAAAGGGAGATGCAGATAATGGCTAGGCGGGATGTTAAGGTGTCCTATAATCCCGTTGCTAACATGAAGATTGCTTTGGGTGTGCCGAAAATTAGGGATTTGATGAGTCTGGGCGTGACGGTGGGGATTGGTACGGATGGTCCTGCCAGTAACAATGTTCTTGATATGTTTGAGAGTATGAAGGTTGCTGCTCTTCTTCAGAAAGTGCATTATATGGATTCTAGGGTTTTGCCAGCTCAGAGTGTTGTGAAGATGGCAACGATTGATGGGGCTAGGGCTCTCGGTCTTGAAGGGAGTGTGGGCTCTTTGGAGGTGGGTAAGAAGGCGGATGTTATATTGGTTGGTTTTAGGAAGCCTCATTTGACGCCTGTGCATGACTTTTATGCTAACTTGGTTTATTCTGCTCGGGGAAGCGATGTGGAAACCGTTATTGTGGATGGAAAGGTGTTGATGGAAGGTGGAGAGGTGAAAACGCTTGATGAGGAAGCTGTCATGGAGGGGGCGGAGGAGGCTGCTTTGGATTTGTTGGCTCGATAAAGCGTTGTTATATTTCATTGAATTTTGTTCGCATGCTTTTAAGCAGCGTGAAGTCCTCTGATTTGTCGGACAAAAGAAAAATTTTATTGTTCAACAATGAGTTGTTTGGCTGCGTAAAATCTTTTTTTGGTTCTGTGCTTTATGTTTAGGCTTCGGCTTTGGTTAGGAAGTCTTTTGCGTTTTTTAGTGCTATCTTATAGAACACGTAGGTTATGATTATGGCTATGACTGTGCTTATTGTAAGGGCGATGTGTAGGTCGATTTTTGGTATGGATATGGGTGCTGGTATGGATGTATCGATTAAGGTGAGGGCGTACGATGCGAAGGGAGCAAGTATCACTAATGCGAGGATAAAGCATAAAATCATGTTGACTAAAGCCGTTAAAGGTCTAACCATCTTTGGTCTAGGAATCTCCACAAAGTCGGCGCCTCTAATTCCTGCTCCAAGGGAAACTGCGCCTAGAACGAAGATTAGAAGCATCGATTCAATAAAGAATGTGGCAGCGAGAGGTAGCGGTGGATGAGCGATGAGTACTCCAGCAACTCCGCATATCAAAGTTACTGCTGATGAAAAGATTGTTAAAAATGCGTATTTACACTTAACGAGGCTATTCGCTGTGATTGGGGAGGAATAGAAATGCCATACAGGTTGTCCTTCTGCGCCGATGATGGTCATGCCTAACATTACTGCCATTAAAGGTCCCGGCATCAGAAGTATGAAAGCAAAAAGGAAGAAATAAGCTTCTGGGGGTACGGGTTGTCCTAGTGCTCCTGAAAACTGCATTAGGGGCATGATTATGAATACGATGGGCATTATGAAAATGTACATCAATTCTCGGCGTCTGGTGAAGGCTTTAAAGTCCTTCCTCATTATAGCTGCTTCTAAAGAGGAAAAACCAAGTTTCCCCCAAAACCCAACTTTTGGAATGTAGGTTCCACGTGATACTGTGATTGCGGGTGGTTCATATAATCCGAACTTGACGTTCAGTTTAACTGCTACGTAGAAGAGGAGTATGATAAACAGAAGAGAAGCTGCTGCAAAAATCAGCGTGTGCACGAGCAGTCCATTCGCAAAGAAGACTAAGGTCATTCCTAACCAGACGTATGGAATGAACCAGACAGCACTCTGCGCTTCGGCAAGAGTTTTTATGAGGGCAATGGAGCCAGTGCCAGATGTGAAGGCGAACCAGACTACGTAGAAGATGATTAGAAATAGCATGGAGCCGAGGAATCTCACCCATATCGCTGCTTTGCCAGATGACTTGTACACTGCTCCGACAAGTCTTACTTGTATAACTCTGAAAATTTCTGTGGTTATGCTGGCTAGGAAAGCGCTTGCTAACAAGGCAAAAATGGTGAAGGCGGCGAGGGATGTCATTCCCAGAAAGGGCGAGGCTACAGCTATTGCTGAACCAAATAGGATGATAGAGGCTAATGGGATGCCGAGAAGGTGGGCTATGATGGATGCGAGAGTGTGTTCTTCCCAGGTAATGGGTAGCCAGTATGGAGGTTGAATAGAGACCTTTAACCCTGCCTTTTGCATCTGTGCCATTAGAGTGAAGATTATGCTGTAAATGAAAATGAGGGTGGGAAGGGAAAGGAAAAGGTTAACGACAGTTTGATTTAACGAGTCTTTCAGACTAGGGTCCGCTACTGTGTTATAGATGTTTCCTCCAACCAATCCTACCGCAATTCCTAGGATGCAGGCTCCTCCATACAATAAATAGTCAAAAAACCTGCTCTCTCGATATCTTCTTAGCCTTTGACCTCTAATCAGTCTACCTGACTTAACGTCAACGCTTATCAGCCGAACAACGTTCTTCCAGTTCACTTCAAAAGCGCCTCAACAACATCCTTAATGTCTTCTGTCCTTGTGAGTTTCAAGAAGATATCTTCTAAACCTGACTCTGGTAGCCTCGCTTTCTGCCTCAACTCTTTCATGTTGCCCAGAGCCAACACTCTTCCTTCATAGATGATTGCTATGCGGTCGCACATGGCTTGAGCAATTTCTAGGATGTGAGTTGACATGATTGTGGTTACTCCTTGAGAGGCGAGTTTGCGGAGAAGGTCCTTTACGATTCTAGCTGACCTCGGGTCAAGACCGCTTAACGGCTCATCTAGGAGCAGTAGCCTCGGTTTATGTATAAAGGCTGAGATGAGCGTAATTTTCTGCTTCATCCCTTGAGAGTAACTGCTTATCATGTCGCCTTCTCTACCCTCCAGCTCAAGTGCTGTTAGATATTCATCTATCCGAGTTTTCTTATCCGTTGGGCTTAATCCATAAATGTCGCTAACGAAGTCGAGGTATTCTATTCCGGTTAAAAACTCGTATAGACGCGGAGCCTCAGGAACATATCCCACTTGCTTCTTAATCTCAATGGGATTTTCTTTTGCATTAATTCCCAGAACGTTCACAGACCCAGAGTCTGGCTTAACCAACCCTAACATTATCTTTAGGAGAGTTGATTTACCCGAACCGTTTGGACCCAAAAGGCCGAAGATTTCGCCATATTCCACCTCTAAGTCAATGTAGTCTACGGCAACGAGGTCACTGTAACGCTTAACCACACCTCTAAGTTCCACAGCGAACTTATGATTTAGAACCATGACAATCACAATGTAGAGAAGAAAAAGCGACGTATTTAAGATTTATACAACTAAGCAAACTTTCGTTACCATTATAAGAGAGAACATTTTTTTATCCTAATTATCTCCACCGTCAAATCCGTGAAAATTGTGGTAACAACATATGAATGAAGTGCATTCTCTCTTTGAACCAAACAGCGTCATACTCATCGGCTCCAGCAAAATCAAAGAGAAGGTTGGGATGACCTCTCCACGGCTTTTTGAAAGCATCATCCATAACATGACGAAATTCTTTGAAGGAAAAACATACGTGTTAGATGTAGACGGAAAAAAGAAGTATAAGACGCTGGAAGAACTGCCCGAGACACCAGACCTAGCAGTAATAATACTTCCACCCAAACTTTCGTTACAACAATCACAACTATGCGCCAAGATAGGAATTAAAGCATTAGTAGCAATCACTGGCGGATACAAGAAATCCCAGCGACAACAACTGAGAAGATTAAGAGAGGAATATGGCATTCGAATACTTGGACCCAACACCATCATGGGAGTCATAAACACCGCCAACGGATTAAACACCACCTTTGAAAGAGACGTCATGCCGAAGAAAGGCAACATATCCATCATATCCCAAAGCGGAGGCGTAGGCGCCTGCCTCCTCGACTGGGCTTGCTTCTACGGAATCGGAGTCAGCAAATTCGCCTTTATGGGAGCCAAAATTGACATCAACGACGTAGACCTTCTCCGATACTTCAGCGAAGACCCTGAAACAGAAGTCATCGGCTTATACATGGAAGGAATCGAAAATGGACGAGAATTCATAGAAACTGCCCGCAAAGTGGTAAAGAAAAAGCCCATCCTAGTTCTCAAAGGAGGAATAACAAAAGAAGCAGCTCGAAGAGCCGTCTCCCACACTGCTTCCATGGCTGGTTCCGACGTTGTGTTTGACGCTGCTTTTAGGAAAGCCGGAGTCATCCGAGTTGGAGATATTGAGGAACTATTCAACGCAGCTATAGCATTGGCGAAGCAGCCTCCACTACGCGGAGACAACATCGCCATCGTGAGCAACGTGGGAGGACCCGCCATACTTGCTGCAGATGCTGTAGTGAGAAATGGATTAAAATTGGCAATGCTTTCAGAAAAAGTGAAGAAGGAGATAGAGCAGCGCTATCCTGGAGTGGAAGTGATTAATCCGATTGATTTAATTGCAGATGCTAGAACAGAGAGATACTCCACTGTGCTGGATTTAGTTTTATCAGACCCCAACGTGGACGGAGTTATGGTTATAAACATGCTTAAATCCTGCTTCTTCGAACCGAAAGATGCTGTAGCAATCGCTGAAACCGCTAAAAAACATCCCGACAAGCCAGTGATGGATGTCGCAGCTGGCGGAGAAGACTTCATGCTTGTGTATGAAATGTTGCGGAACACCAACATACCCGTATATAACCTGCCCGAAAA
>QMYO01000151.1 GCA_003662715.1 Candidatus Bathyarchaeota archaeon
CCAGTATATATAAGTTAAAGAAAGAGAAAATAAGCTTTAACGGAGGGTATACAAAGTTAATACTCCCAACTTGTTGTTAGTGGAACATCTTCTAACAAAATATTTCTAAAGTGCACACATTTCCTGCGAAATAAACATTTTATTGTCAATTAACACCGTTATTATAAATTCTGTTAATGTTATCTTCCGATATCATAATTTTATGGAAGTCTAATTATGACATGAAGTAAATTCATTTCGCATAATCTTTATAAATGCGGAAATCATTGTAAAATCTCTTAGGGAATATTGTAATAAATGCCATCCCCATATCTGGTAATGTTTGCTTATTAAATTAGGTGGCAGATATTCTATGAGTGGGATGGAGTAGAAAATGAGAACTTACGTTCTATCGAGAATTATACAAGCTTTTATTATGATAATAGTAGCATTTGTGTTTAGCTTCTTCCTTTTTAGAATAGTACCTGGCGACCCGACTTTAGCAATAACCGGGGACCCCAGACTTCCACTTGAGACGAAACGTATGCTCTACAAGATGTTTGGTCTGGACAAACCGCTTCATGAACAATTACTAATATTCATTATAAACGCTTTCAAAGGAAATCTTGGCATATCTTATCAATACAAAATCCCAGTAACACAACTGCTGCTCGAAAGACTCTGGAACACTCTAATATTGCTACTTCCAGCCACACTCCTATCGATATTGATAGGAATCGTAATGGGGATGCTCGCAGGCTGGTTTCGAGGGAAAACTATGGACACAATACTTACATCACTAGCAACACTATTCTGGTCAACACCCTCCTTCTGGGCTGGGATGTTCATGATATATCTATTTGCTGTTCGTTTTCATATTTTCCCCACTGGAGGTATGATGAGCTACGAAGTTTCTTATACCGATTGGTGGAGTAGCATGAGTGACTTTTTGCATCATCTGTTTTTGCCAATGGTAACATACGCCGTTATATATTCTGGGCAGTACGCATTGGTGCTTAGAAACTCTCTAAGTGAAGTCCTCTCCGAAGACTATATACTGTTAGCAGAAGCTAAAGGATGCACAGAATTCCAAATACTTAGAAAACACGCACTAAAAAACGCCTCTCTCCCCTTAGTGACGATGGTTGGAGTTAACCTTGGGCGTTTACTTTTAGGCTCAATAACAATAGAAACCGTATTTACTTGGCCAGGAGTTGGAAGACTTGTCTATGAAGCAGTGTACTATCATGACTATCCAGTTCTGCAAGGGATCTTCGTATTTTTCATTACAGTTACTATCTTGCTTACAGTTATTGTTGACATATTATATACTTACCTAGATCCAAGGGTGAGACTTAGATGACCAGCCCAACTGGTCAAAAAATAGTGTCTCGAATAGATTTGATGAGGTGGAGGATCAAACTGTATAAAAAGGCTTTTGCTAATTTTTGGGATAGTTTCAAGCAGAAAAAGTCAGGCCTTTTAGGTCTTGCAGTTCTTATAATAATGGTTGTGATTTCTGCTTTCCCATCTATTTTTGCACCCTATGATCCAATGGAAGTTGTAGGTCTGCCATTTGAGCCTCCCAGTCTAGCTCATCCCCTAGGAACTGATGACGTAGGTAGGGACATGTTATCGCAATTAATTTATGGAACCAGAACCTCCATAATAATAGGGTTTTTTGCGGCGTTTATATCTTTCTTAATAGGAATTGCCTTAGGAACTCTCTCTGGATTTTATGGAGGAAAACTAGATGATATATTAATGAGAATTACTGAATTCTTCTTGACCATACCGAGTTTCCCTTTAATGTTAGTTATAGCATTTATATTAAAACCAAGCATATGGAATGTAATGTTAGCTATCGCCATAGTTACATGGCCACAACCAGTCAGAGTGATCCGTTCGGAGGTATTTTCTCTAAGGGAAAGACTCTACATAAAAAGAGCTAGAGTCATCGGCAATTCTAATGCAAGAATCTTACTAAAGTACATTTTGCCGAAAGTATTTCCCTTGGGACTTGCTTTGATGATTGTAAATGTGGGTTGGGCAATTCCATCGGAAGCTTTTCTTTCTTGGATTGGGTTAGGTGACCCCACGCACATAAGTTGGGGTATGATACTTTATTACGCTTTTGGAAGGGGCAGTTTCACAGTTGGTGCTTGGTGGCACTTTGTTCCTCCAGGCTTAATGATACTGCTGGTTATTATCGCATTTACAAACTTAGGACGAGCCATGGAAGAAGTATTAAACCCAAAACTTAGAAAGTTTGAAACTCTTTAGTACCAAGTGAATACTTGTGAAATCGTAGTAGAGAAGCGAAATAGAGGTCGAAAACTTTAAAAGTTATTAACGACAATATTTCGGAACTCGGGAGAGCAAATGTTCGGCATAAAAGGAGGACAAATAAAAGTCCTAAGTAGGGATGAGTTAAGAGACATACATTATGCGACACTTGAAGTACTCTATCAAACCGGCGTAATAATACATTCAAGTGACGCCTTAAAAGTATTGGAAGATGCAGGAGCGGAGGTTGACTTCAAAAACCAACGAGCAAGAATACCTCCTCATCTCGTTGAGGAAGCATTAAAGAAAACTCCACGATGTTTTAGAATACGTGGAAGAAATCCCAAAAAATATTGTAAATTCGAGGGGGATAGAGTATATTTTTCCATTGCTGGAAATGCAACCCATGTGTTAGATCTCGACGGGAAAAGAAGACCAGCAAAAATTGAAGACTATGAAAACTTCATTAAACTTAGTGATGCATTAGAAAACATAGACGTATCAGGCGCTGGCATAGGTCCACTCTATGAACAAATAAACCTACCAGAAGCTGTGCAAGCAGCATGGCGTTACTATTGGAGCATAAAAAACACAGATAAACCAGCAAAACTAGGAGTTGGTCGACACAAGCAAATAGCACTTGATAATCTCAGAATGAGTTGCGCAGTAGTGGGGGATTTAAAAAGACTTCGTCGAACTCCACTCGGTTGGTGTCATGTAAATCCAACAAGTCCCTTAATCTTATCTAAAGAATTGATAGAAGCTGCTCTTGTTTTTGCTAGGAATGGTCTTCCAATACATTTTGGTAGTGAAGTCTTAGCAAGCGCTACTGGACCTGCAACACTGGCTGGTGTCTTGGTTCAACAAAATGCCGAAAATATAAGTGGTATTGTGGTTGTACAGATGGCAGCTGACCCTAAACATAGGCCACCTATACTTTATGGATGTGTTTCTGGAATTTTAGATCAGAGAACAGGTATACCTGCTTTAGGATCTCCAGAGGCAGCCCTGCTTAACGCGGCTTCAGTGCAACTTGCTAAGTACTATGGATTGCCATCTAGAGCAACCGGTGGATACACAGAATCAAAGATCCCCGACATACAAGCTGGCTACGAAAGCATGATGACACTTATGATGGCAGCTATGGCTGGAGCAAATTTCATTTATGCAAGTGGCGGTATCGAACCAGGTGTAGCGACCATAAGTTACGAAAAATATGTGTTAGATAACGACATGATCGGGATGATTAAAAGAATAATGAAGGGAATTGAGATTACGGATGAAACACTGGCTGTTGATGTGATAGATGAAATTGGACCTGGAAAACACTTTCTAGCACACAAACATACCAGGAAGTGGATTAGAAAAGAATTTTACTTCCCTTCGACTTTGGATAGGAAAAATTACGATAGATGGATAAGAGAAGGCGCAAAGGAAGCACGAACACTGGCCAAGGAAAGAGCGATCAAAATTCTTAGAGAACATGAACCAGAACCCCTCGACAAAGATCTGGAAAAAGAATTATTGAATATAATAAAAGATATCGAAAAAAGAGAGAAGGGAGGTTGAAATCTTGAGTATAAGAAGCGAAATTAAGGAGCTCGCTGATGCAGTAGTGGCCGGAGATGTTGAAAAAAGCGAACTAATAGCGAAGAAATGTGTAGAACTTAAATTGAATCACTTAGAAGTTATTAATAAAGGAATAATTGAACCGTTAAGGGAAATAGGTGACAAGTTCGGTCGAGGAGAGATATTTCTTTCAGAATTGATAATGAGTGCTGAAGCTGCCAAAGCTGCAATGGAAGTGATCGTACCTGAAATAAGGAAGGGAGAAAAGAAAGTTGGTTATCTAGGTCGCGTAGTTATCGGAACAGTGGCGGGGGATATTCATGATATTGGGAAAAACATAGTAGCTGCACTCCTAACGGCTGAAGGTTTTGAAGTTATAGACTTAGGAGTTGACGTCCCTACTGAGAAGTTTATAGATAAAGTAAGAGAACTTAAGCCCGATATTTTAGGGCTTTCAGCTCTACTAACCACTACCATGCCAGTTCAACGAGAAGTCATTGAAGCCCTTAAAAAAGCAGGATTGAGAGATTCCGTCAAAGTGATGGTTGGAGGAGCTCCAGTTACCGCTGAATGGGCGCAAGAAATTGGCGCTGATGCATACGGTGCTGATGCACTAGACGCTGTAAAAAAGGCAAAACAACTTCTAGGCAAATGAATAAAATATTTTTTCAACTATACAATAATATTTTCTTCCAATTTTTATTCTTAATTTTTACCTCAATGTTACTTGGTAGTTTTTGGGTCATTGATATAAAAGACATTTCACATAGTGGTTTTTCTTAATTTTTACTAATTGAGGCTCCTCTTTAGCGCATTTATCAAAAGCTTCAGGACATCTCGGATGAAATCTACAACCAGAAGGCAAATTTATAGGATTAGGTATTTCCCCTTTTAATATTATTTTCTTGTCTCCTCTTTTACCCCTAAGCGATGGAACAACCGATATTAATGCTCTAGTATATGGATGCAATGGATCGCCAATTACTTCGTTTGCTTCTCCCAATTCAACTATTTGCCCAAGATACATAACTGCAATTCTAGTCGAAACACATCTGGCCAACGCCAAATTGTGCAAAATAAAAATATAAGTTAACTTAAGACTTTCCTTGAGATCCATCATTAAATTTATAATGCTCCCACGAAGTGATGCATCAAGCATTGACACAGGTTCATCAGCCACCAATAGTTCAGGTTGTAATACGAGAGTGGATGCAATGGCTATTCTCTGCCTTTGTCCACCACTTAACTGATGCGGATATCTTCCCAAGAAGTCTTCTGGAGGAGTTATTCCAACTTGCTCTAAAGCCTTAGAAACCATTTCAATCTTGTCAGCCGGAGATTCAGCCAATTTATGTATGTCGATTCCTTCACCAACTATGTCAAGCACAGTCATATGAGGTGGCAAGGCTTCAAAAGGGTCTTGAAAAATCATTTGTATTTTTCTTCTTATAGTTTTAGCAGTTTTCTTATCAGTATTATGTATGTCAATTCCCTTAAAC
>QMYO01000152.1 GCA_003662715.1 Candidatus Bathyarchaeota archaeon
AACGCTACTGCTCTCTCCCCGATCTTCACTTGAAAAGCGTCTATCTTGCTTGGATCTCGTTCCTTCTCATCATCTGAAGACAGATCAGGAAATCTCCAAACGATGCCCGGATGCTTGTCATGATCCCAACTAAGTATTCGCTCTTTACCTAGAATTTTCCTTATACGTTCAAATGGCATATATTTACCTCCTTCACATTTTTTATCTCAGGTTCTTTCTAATTTATAATCTTCTGTAAATGCTGGAAAAATCCATTTACGGGATACAACATCATACTTACAAATTCCTAATTCTTCCATTTGTTTTAACGCCCTTATCGCTCGTTCGTAAGTCCATTTTGTCTTTAACAAGACCTCCTCAATTGTCAGTTGTCCATTATCCGCGGCCATTCCGAGTATGGTATTTTGATCAGGAGTTGCAGTTACGGGTAGAAGCTCGACGATTTTTATTCCTGAAATTTCCCTTAATCCAGGAATTAATCCCTTTTTCTCTAAAGTACGTACAGCATTCTCCACGTCTTTAATACTAATTCTTAAAGAAGGCTTGGCCGCTTTAATTATTGAATATAATATTGGTAACTTCACAAGACCTCCGGTTTTCATCTTAATTTTCTCGCCGACTAATAGTATAACATCACTGATTTCCCTTTCAAAAGTAGGTTTTCTAGAAATAGCGGATATGAACCTAGTGAAAATTGACCCTTTATTTTTAGGAACTACTCCTGAATTTATTTCAAGTAAGAATAGATTTTCTCTCTCAGCAAGTTCTTGTAATTCATTGACTTTCTCTTCATAATTGGCAATAATCGAATCTAACGGAACACCTTCCAGACTTGACCGGGATAACTGTAATCGCTCAATTCTTCTAAGAGATTCTTCAGTTTTTTCAAATAATTCAAGAAAATGTGCATCATCTGGTGTGTATGTGTATGCCTTTCTTTCGATCTCCTGCAATTTATCAAATAAATTTCTACACTCAAGGAGCATTAGTTCATCGATAAACAATAATCGTGGAATTTCTTCGTCGGCTTTTGTGGGGGTCTCTGTTGAAAATCTCCTTTCAGATCGGAATGCTGGAAGAGAAAGAAATGAACCGTATTCTATATCATATTTTATTTGTGAGATGCCGTTTTTTAGCCTTTCAATTCTTTTTAGAAAAGTAAATGCTCCTTTATCATATGTTATTTCCATTAATCTGGAGGTATGTTTTTCTACATTCTTTAAGTAGTTGGTGGCTCTTTGTCTTAAGATTCTGTCGAAAGAGTTAGCCTTTTCTCTTAATTTACTATTCAATTGGAAACCTCTATTTACAATTTAAGTTTTTCAAATATTTAAGTCTTACTAATAATGTCCAATAGTTCCTAATAATTCTTTCCTTTACTCATTTATCACCACCTTATAACGTTTTGCATCCCTAAAACTCGCCAAATTTGCAAGATTTAGGCTGGAAAACAACGGAACGTAAAACATGAACGTACCAGAATAAGAAAAATCGACTAAATGTTCTATAACTTACATCCACAATCAAAATAAACTTAATAATCTCACTTGAAACTGGGGGGTCAACTTGAAATTAGGGATTAAACTGCTTTTCTTGACCTTACTATTTTTACCCGCTGTCCAGCCCGTAACTTATGCAGCTGTTTACGAATGGACTACTGTAAACACACCTATTCAAAATGCACCTGGGGCACTTGAAGATGTGTACATGATGGACCGTTATGACGGCTGGGCCGTAGGTTTGTCAGGAAAAATCCTTCACTGGAACGGTGCTTTCTGGGAAAGTGTCCCGAGTCCGGTTGGATATGACCTTTTCTCAGTTTACATGATTGACTCAAATAACGGATGGGCAGTAGGAGCTGGAGGAGCCATTATTCATTGGAACGGGTCTGAGTGGGTAGTGGTTCCTGAACCTCTAGCAGAGGGTTATTATCGCTCGGTACACATGATAAGTTCTGACGAAGGGTGGGCTGTCGGTTCTGAATGGATAGAAATTGAGCCTAGTCATTGTGAACAACGCCCCAGAATAATTTACTACGGCCCAACACCGCCTGCTCCTCCTCCGCCAAATGTAATCGCCCAACCCCGAGCGGTTGTAAGTATCCTTTTAATGTTAAGCGCTTTAGCAAGCTACTTGTTTATAAGAAAAACACGTCAGTAACAACTCTAATCTACAAAAACGGTCTCTATTCCTTTTTGTTAACTGTTGCTAGCTGGTTAGCCGCGCCACAAAGCACGCCTCCACTTTCCCTTTTTTCTAGCTTGAAGAAAATAGTTTGATCGAGATTCGTAAAGTTTCCTAACCCTTAGTCATCGTTAACAGAAACATTAAGAAGATAAGTGAGTTTAGTGTTTTCTTTTTGTTTCCCATTTTATTGTTATTAAAATTGTTGTTAGGATTGTTAGTAACGCGATGTGAATGTTAAATTCATCGCGGTTGAACTGGATTTGAATTAAAGATGTATGGAGATAACAATGTTGGAAGATGGCGCGTTTAGAGGTTCAAGCGAGTCCTTTAGGAAGGGAAGTTTACAAGTTTTTTAAAGACTACATCTTTAAGGGCTTAAAGCCGATCAGAAAGCTTACTACAGGTTCGCTTGGAATGTTTGCTGATTGGACTATAAAACCAGAAGAGTTGAAAAATGTTCTTAATAGGGCCGATAGTCTTATGGGGCATGAATGGGAAGAAGCCTTTAAAGCAGAAAAGAAAAAATAGACACCTCAGAACAATTAAGGTAAACTATGGAAGTTGATCCAAAAATGTCGCCACACGCAAGTGCCTCCATTAAAGTTATTTAAACGCAACTTCAAACTAGATTTTTTATTGCAACTAGCGTTTGTCCTTTTGCTGCCATTAACTCATATGCACTGCAAGAGTAAAGTCTGACTTATCTTGAGATAACTCGATTTTTGTTATTTTCCTCATGTTGCCGCATAGCTCGGAATCTAATTTATTTTTTATTGCCCTTGTCAAGGAAAATTCCACAATTTCATCTCTGTCGTAACGTATTGCAAAATACTTGAGATTTATTTCCGTGTCAGGTTCACTTTTGTTTGAAAGCTGACTTATTCCCAAACTGTAAGCTACTTTATTTGTTATGATATCTACATCTAATTGCGGGATATCTCTCACTTTACCCAATTTTTTGTAGCAAATTTTTCTCACCTTAATTGTCCCGTTATTCGCAATCAACTTATATAGTTGCACATCACCCCCCAGAATCCTATAAATACTAGAATAAACTTTTGACAAGAAGCTACCAGACAATTTTTCACTCCAATAATTAATCCATTTGTTGAAAGTCATAACAGGTAGGCTTTGGTCTAGAACATACATTTTATCTTTAATTTCAATTGCCGCTGCAACATGCTGTGGAATTGTAATAAAATAGATACTATTTCTTAATCCATAAGAGCTTATTAGTAATGTTGCGGTAAGTTTAGCGTAATCCCTACAAACAGCTAATCGATATTGCAGAATTTTTCTTATTGGCAAGCTTGACTTAAAAGCGTCCGCGAATTTAAATTCTGGCAGAGAAGCTTTGAGGCATCTATATTTTAACATTCCATAAAGCAAAAGAGAAAAAATACTCCCAAAAATAATTGAAAGCCCCACGCTTCTTATGATTATTGAGGTATTAGCTACATATACAAATACCACAATGGCGACAATAACCTCGCTAATTAAAATTAAAGCTCCGATGAAAAACGTCATAAAGTCACCAAGAAAGAGCCAAAAGATTATTATTATCAGAGGAATCATCCATAAATTCTGCGGAAGAACAAAGAAAAATGCAATGGCAGAGAGTATATAAAGCAAAGTAAACATTTCAGCTCTTTCATGCCAATATTGAAGATTTCTCTCCTGCCATTCAACAATATTCGTGAGAGTTTCTTTGTAAGAATCACCAATTAATTTTTTTGATAGTTCTTTTGTTTCCTCACATTCCAAGTCCTCTTTTGATGGTAAAAACTGACTATATGACACCTGTCTCGAAAACCACCATCTGATATTTCTTAAGGCTACTTTTAACCTTTCACCCATATCTTCATCAATCATAAAATAAACAGCCTTTGTTTATTTTGTTTTACTCCTCCTCAACCAGCTAATTGTAGGCTATCTCTTTATGGGGCGTATCGCTATGATTCAAATTTGTCTATGGCAACAGAAACAAATGAGTGTGAAGGCAAAACTTGACGCCTTAGTGGCGCAAATGATACATTAACAAAAACATAAGACGCAGGGGAGAGATAGAGAAGCTTTAGCAAAATGAATAGCTTGTGTTTTGTTATGTCTCCTAACAAAACAAAAATAGTTCACATTTGAATTATGGCTCCATGTTCTCAAACTCAAACTTTAGCTTATACCGTTTCAATTTGATGCGAGGGGTTGATTTTACAGCATATTTTATTCTGTCGTCAAAATCATTAGCCACTATTATTCCTCTTATATTGCTATTTTTCGCAAGGTTTTCTTTTACCCAACCTATATATGCAGAGATCTGACCAAATGTAGAAATGTCTGCAACACCAGCCTTAAGTTCCACTACAACAAAATTACCTTTAGGATCTTTGGCAAGAATGTCTATTCGCATTCTTCCGCCTTCTATAGGGTATTCTTCACCTGTTCTTTCCTGATCTTGATATAGTTTCAGACCTGGCTCCAAAGAGTTCAGCTTCGCGGCCAAATATTTCCTCAGATCCCTTTCAACACTTACAGAAGTTGGTATGATTGGTTGTTCTTCAAGCAATGTTTCTCCATAACTTTCTGTAATGAAAGCATATGCGAAAGACGATTTAAGTTGTGAAGGTATAATTGGGTCTCCAGTGTCGATATCTCTAAAGATCTGTAAATCAAGTGGACTAACAGGGTCTACAGCTGAGAATTTAAACCATGTATATGATTTGAAGTCTTCTGTCGGAAAGTCTTCCTCTCCGGGATTCGTAAAATCTGGATCAGGCGTCTTGGTCGGTATATCGCTCACACGTATTTCACTAACAAATCCAACATATTCTACGAGTCCGCTTCCTCCCATTTTCTTGCTCATGTAAAAGTAAATTGGAAACTTCCTGTGAGTTTTTATGTGCTCTAATATTGTTTCACGCCACTGTTCCCTAATTCTGAAATTCCAAGATGACCACACAAATCCTTTATTTTGGATAAAAGCTCTTAGCGACTCAACGTAATCATAACGCGTAGAACCAACCAAAACCAAATTATCTCGTATTTGTTCCCTCTGCAATTCAAAATCTCCTCGACGTAGCTATTTTTAGGTTTCAGGAAAGCGTTTAATAAACCTTCTGTTAGTCGCTGTTAA
>QMYO01000153.1 GCA_003662715.1 Candidatus Bathyarchaeota archaeon
GAAGTAACCACAGCACCCGTCATCTATTCGCCTCAAGAGGCGGAAAAAACCGCTCTAGCCATCGGAAGAATTCTACGGGCTACGGGGAAGGTTAAGCGGGGCTTAGGAACTATCCGTCAGGACCTAAACATTTCCATTCGAGACGGCGCCTTAACTGAAATTAAGGGTGTTCAGCAGCTTGAACTTGTCTCTAAGGTGGTGGAGTATGAGGTTCAGCGTCAACTTGGTCTCCTCAAGATACGGGATGAGTTGAAAAAACGTGGAGTAAAAGAGGAGAATATCAAAGACGAATTCATCGACGTTACATCTGTATTTAACGAGACAAAATGTAAAGTTATCAAAAAGGCGCTCAGCCAGAACCAGCGGGTGATGGCGGTTAAGCTGCCTAAGTTCGCTGGTTTACTCAAGATGGAGCTAGCGCCTAACATGAGACTTGGAAGCGAAATGGCAGCCATAGCTCATTTCTGGGGAAGGGTAGGAGGCATCTTCCACACAGACGAGCTTCCAGCATACGGAATAACCGCCAAAGAAATAGATGACCTCAAAAAGCTTGTGAAGTCAGAGTCACAAGATGCTGTTGTGTTTGTTGCAGATACTGTGGAAAATGCGACTGACGCCCTGAAAGCTATCGTGCAGAGGGCAAGAGAAGCTGTAAAGGGCGTTCCTGAAGAAACACGGGCAGCAAACCCTGATGGAACCACCCGATATATGCGCCCTAGACCCGGAGCAGCTCGAATGTACCCTGAGACAGATGTTCCTCCCATCCAGTTGAGTGAAGAATATGTGGAAAAACTGCGTACTAGGCTTCCTGAACTGCCTGAACAGAAGAGGAGACGCTTAGCAAAAGAGTACGGTTTGAATCCGAAGCTGGTAGAACAGATTCTCAATTCAGAGTATGCTGACTTGTTTGAGAAGGTGGCTAAAGAAACCAAAGTTTCCCCCACCGTCATAGCGGTTGCATTAACGGAAACTATGAAAGCGTTAAGACGAGATGGAATAGAAGTGGAAAGAGTTAGTGATGAGCAGTTGAAAGAACTTTTTTGTCTTATAGATGCTAAAGAAACCACTAAGGAGGCAATACCCAACATAATCACGTGGCTGTCAAAACATGAAGATGCAACAGTGAAGGAGGCGGTTGAAAGTCTAGGGTTGGCGATGATTTCGCAAAAGGAACTAGAAAGAATAATGGACGATTTGATAAGAAAAAACAAAAACCTAATAGAGGAGAGAAAAGAAGGCGCCTTCGGACCCCTCATGGGTATGGTTATGAAGAAAGTTAGGGGACGAGTGAAAGCCGAGCTGGCTAGTGAGATTCTGAAGAGAAAGTTGAAAGAATTTATTGGATAACTTCATAATTTAACTCTAAACTTCAACATATAATGGAAATTACATCTTAAAGGTAAATTCTAAAAGGCACAGCCATAATATTCGAAGTATGGAGAAAATGATGAATGCCATTTTCGCTTCGTGTTAAATTTGGCTCACATGAGATAGAAATTAGCGGAACCCGTGAAGAAGTGATGAAAACCATTGAGGAGCTTCCAGACGTGGTTGCTAGCGTTTCTAAGGCGTTTGATGCTGTTGACTTAAAAGTAAAGACTTCTAAACCCGCTGCTTCTACAGTATATCCAGCTATTTCATCTTCTGCGAACTGTAGCGAGGCAGTTTTAAAAATTCTTGAAACGGACTGGGGAAAACAGCAGCCTCGAACTCTACCTGAGTTAGTTAACGCCATGAAGGCTAATGCGTTACATTATCCGTCCACCACCCTTTCTGGAGTGCTTGTTTGGTTGGTTAAGAAGGGCAGAGTTAAACGATGGAAAACAGATAAAGGTTACGTATATGCTTTAACTGAAAAGGAAGCGTGAACATGGGAAAGATACAAGCCAAGATTAAGACCCCCTTCGGTGAGATAATTGTAGAGGGAGAAAACGCTCAAGAGATTATCGAAACCCTCAACACTCTACCCCCTCAATTCATGGACAAAATAAGCGATTTAGTCTCTGCAAAACTAGCTCCACCGATGAAGACGCAACTTGAAGGAATCATAGAACTCACCACGCAGGGACCCGTCATAACCACCCGAGAAAAACTTACCCACTACGAAGCCATCGGACTAATTTTATATGCTTCTGAAGAAAAAACCAGCACCGCAACCCAAATCAGCCGCTTGCTCAGTTCGAGTGGAATTAAATCCATGGTGCCAGCGCGCCTCAATGAAATGACCAAGCGGGGATTAGTGTTTAAGCCAGACCCTGCTAAGCCAGAGTTCAAGTTAACCACGCAGGGTGAAAGATGGGTGGAGGACGAATTATTAGCGAGGCTACGAGGGCAATGAGTTGAGTGAAGAGAAGATAACGGTTCACATCAAATATAGGGATATAGAACAAACATTTGTGGGTAACGTAAATGATGTTTGGATAGGTGTGAACAAGTTCTTCAGTCAGATGATTCCTTCTTTTAACGTGGCACACAAAATATTGCTCACGGCAGATATTCAAAGTTTAATCGAAGACTCTAGGGATGTAATCGCCATTGCACCTGAAGGTCCAGAACTCTTAATTTCTAAACAAAAGCTAACAGACAGCGAGATTATTCAGCTCTATCTGCTGGCGGCTTACATAGGACATAAACTAGGGCATCTGAATAGAGACGCCGTATCAAAGGAGGAGCTGCAAACTCGGCTTGGAAAAAGCTCAAAAATAACGAGTACACGACTTGGCGAGCTCTGTCGAGAAGGAGTGGCAACCAAAACTGAGGAAGGCGATTATAAAATAACCACAATTGGAATCAAGCGGCTTCAAGAGGAAGTGTTGCCGAAAATTCGGGAAAGGATTCAAATCTAAATGGTTGGCGGAGGTCTTTTCTGAGCGTAGCGGTAACGGCGTGGTCGTCCTTCTCTTGTTAATATGCCGTCTTTAACTAAATCGATGAGTGCATGGGCTACTGCGGTGCGGTCGTAGTGGTAGCCTCTGCGTGCCATTTCACTGTGCACTTCCCCTAATGCTTTAGAAGATGCGAACCAGCCTTCTGACCAGAGCTTTTGTATGAGTCCTTTGCAAGTTTCTGCTCTTGTAGAAGGTAAGCTTCGCTTAGATGCAATCATTGGTTCTCTGGCATATTCTTTGACTGTTGAGAGAATTCTTTTCACCGTTTCTTCTAACTGGTCTTCTCTGCATTCGATTTCGAATTCCATGTCTCCCACCTTCATCTTCAGGTGGATTGGGGGTTTTGGTTCTTCTTCTGTCATCGGTTTCCCTTATTGTTTATTGTATTGAACATGTTGTTCATGCACAACATTTAAATATCAAACGCCTCCATTAAATTGTAAATTGGTGAATATTGTTGATTGAACAATTACATTATACAACAACACCAAAATATAATTTTCCACAACCCCTCCAAGACCTACAACCACCACAAAGATTCATCGAACTAAGCCTCAAATCCATGAAAAAAATCCACGGAGAATACTTCCAACCACACGAAACAACATTCCACGAATTCGCCAAAGAAAACTTTCAAGACGCTACCCCACCCCTTCTGTCTCACCCACTCCATACATTACAACCAATCCCATTAAAACCCATATCCGACGACACACCAATCATCGCCATAGACGTTTCCAGCATAAATCTCGGCGAAACCCAAACTGGAATATTATGCGCAGTAAGAGGAGCCATAGTTTGGAGAAGAAAAAACAGATACCAATGTCTTCACCTAGGACCTTTCCCCTTCCACATAACAGAGGAAAACAAAAAAGAAATCTACAACATGCTTAGACAATGCTACTTTAAAGTCTCAGAGGAAGCCAACGGTCCTAACCTCTTTAACATACAAACTAGAATTTGCAACCTGCTAGAACGCTGGCTTCAAATGAGCGTCAGCTACTCCTCCCATGGCAGCATCATCCTGTGGGATGGCTCCCTAACCGCTGGAACCGTTGACAGCCCAGTTAAGTTTGTTTCTCAACTCTTAGAAATGGCTAGAAACCGCTTAAACACGGTTTTGGCATTCTCAAAAATGACTCGCCTAAGGATTTCTGGATGCCGACTAACCGATTTGATATGGCAGCATCCACCGCCCTGCCTGCTTCAAATCCGCCACATCCCAACCCATACCTCAAGCCCAATGCGTCTTCTAGGAAACATTTACGTAGCTAAACTTACTGGGGGAAGCTGCTCTTTTAGGTTGGATATCGATAAAGAAATTCAGCAGGAGAAGGGAGTAGAAGCTGTACAAAAGCTTCTCGGCAACGACCTTCTTCTTGAAAGTTATCCTGAAACTCTGCGTTTAGCGCATGTATTCTCAACCTTCACTGCTAATGAGGTAATCGGCATACAACGCTTCATAACTCAAAAGTGTGGATTAAAAATAGTTACACGACCCAATGTGCGTCGACTTCTTTTCGGACCCTTTGGAAAGGGCGCTGAGGGCTAGATTATGCGGTTATATAGAAAAGAGGGAAACACCCTTCAGATTCTTGCTCTTCCAAACGGGAACATAGAGAAAGGAGACTACCTCCTCATAGACGACCCTACCACTCATAGAAGTTTAATTGCGCAAGTGATTGATATGCAATTTGCCAATGTTCCCGGCATCCTAGAAGAACTTCTGCGAAACTCTACCACTAATGAGCTTGTTTATGAGGAGAAGTTTGACCCATTAGACATAACCTCTCATGTCACGTACATTCAAGATTCACGGCTACTTATCTGCAAGATTCGAGGGACCATAGAGGATGGAAAGCTAAGTATGACTGCTTCATGGCTTCCCTCTCGCTCCCAATCCAACATCAAAAGGCTTCCCACCGCTTCTCTCTTAACCCTAGCCAAGATTAGCGAAGACCTCCCTGTCCAACTTGGCGAAACTAAGGAATTGTCTCAATTCACTATTGACGCTCGGGCTCTTGATGGAAAACTGAACATCGTTACTGGAAAGAAGGGAACTGGAAAATCCCATCTCTCTAAGCTGCTTGTTCTAGGTCTAATCAACCATGGCGCTATGGTGGTAGTTCTAGACCTTAACGGCGAATACACATATCTAGGCTTTTCATCAAACGGAGAAAAGAATCAGTATCACGATAAAATTCACGTGTTAACGCCCGCATCTAACTTCAAGATAACGCTTGACCAGATGAAACTACGGGTTATGTTAAATGTTCTTATTCATGCGCTTCATCTCCCAGGCACTTCTGCCCGAGAGTTTCGGCGTATATGGCGGTTTCTTAAAGAAAAAAACGCTCTCACTCTACATGAGCTCGGTGAAGCCATTAGAAATTGGAAGTGCAATCAGCA
>QMYO01000154.1 GCA_003662715.1 Candidatus Bathyarchaeota archaeon
ATATTTTGCTTTCCTTAACAAAAGGGAATTTGAAGACTTTCAGAGACTTACTGCTGAAATAGGCAAAGAAATTGCGAGAATCAACGCTCGGACGAAAACTACTACAGAAAATCAAAAAATGTTTACTGCGTATATGACCCATAAACTTGAAAGGCTTCTGTTGAAACGAGCAAGAATTAGGAAAAAAGCGGAAGATAAAATTCGGGTCTTTAGCCATATTTTGTCTTCTATATCAATCCGTCCATTGATAGTATTTTGTGAAGACCACGAGCAACTGAATGAGATTAAAACTATCTTGAAGAATAAAGTGGGCAGTTTCTTGGTTTATACCAGTAAAATGAGTTTATGGCAACGTAATAAGACACTTGACATGTTTCGAAAGGGTAATTCAGACATTCTCTTGGCAATAAGGTGTCTTGATGAAGGTCTAGACGTTCCGGAATGTCGTGGGTGTATTATTGTTGCAAGCTCGAGTAGCACACGCGAGTTTATTCAAAGACGAGGGCGTATACTGCGTGGTCTTAAGGGAAAGACGGCTGTTCTTTGTGATATTATCGTGTTTCCTCCGGAAGTGAGAGGCGCCAGAGAAGTAGAAGCAGCTGAAACGTTGATTCGCCATGAATTAGTTAGAATGAGACAACTTGTTCAAGCTGCCGAAAACGAATGGGAGGTTAGGAACAAGATAAGAAAAGAGTTAACCCGTTATGGATTAGAGGATCTTGCAAATTTATGAGGTGAAATTTAATGAGGCCCTCAAGGAAGGAAATAGAAAAAGTACTAAGAGAAGCAGAGATAACCTATAATCTTAGAGAGAATGTACTCTCGGAAATTTATAACGCAGAAGCAAGAGTAGTATTCAAGGGAAGGCGCCGCGGGATAACGAGTACCCTCCGAAGGATAATTATTAATGCTACCAAAGAAGAGGAGAAAACAAATGAGAATTAAGCAGATTATGCTCGAAAATTTCAGACCATTTTGTGGTAAACATAAGATCGATATGACCACAAAGGAAGGAAGATCCATCATTCTAATCAAGGCGCTTAACGATGTTGGCAAGACCAGCCTGTTCAAGGCATTTCAATGGTGTCTATATGGAGCAAAAAGCAGAAAGGAAAACCAAATGCATGTCAATCGATCGGCTTGTGTAAAGAGTGATGGGAAAACTTCAGTTAGACTGATTTTTAGTCATAACGGAAGGAACTATGAAATTGTGAGATCAATAGATTTTCATAAAGCCCCAAGAGGCGTTTTTCCGGAGATAAGTGACGAAGTACTTGAAGTTATAGAGGATGGCATACCACAAGAATTGAAAACCAAAACCGAACAGAATGAATATGTGGAAGCCATATTACCATTCGACGCATCACAGTTCTTCCTCTTCGACGGCGAAGATATTCAAAAATATACACAGTTTAGACCTGGTGAGAGAGTAAAAGAGGCAATTGAGATGGTTCTGGGCATCAGGGAATTGCTGAATGCAAGAGACGATCTTGAAAACATTAAACAGGAATTGGAGCATGAGCTTGACAGCCTACTAGTTATCAAGTCTCGACATGAACAGGAAGCTAAAGAAGTTGAAAAACTAGGCAAAGAAATCGAGTCTTTGAGAAGAGCAATTAAAGACCTTGACAATAAAATAGAACAAGCAAGGGAGAATGTGGCGAGTTGTGATGAGATTCTGAGACGAGATAGAGCTATTCAACAAAAGGTTGAGCAAAGAAAAGTAGCAGAAAAAAATCGTGACAGTGTTCTGGAACAGATTAAGGCAAATGAAGATGAACAGCGAGATTTCAATGGAGACTTGGCATTTCTTCTTGTTGCCCCGCTCTTAAAAGAACTTTCCAAGACAGGAATGGCTCAAGTTCCGACCTGGAAAAGGGCAGCATTAAGTGCACTGTTGCTTAGTGAAAGCGATAGATGCATTTGTGAAAGACCCCTCGACTCAAATATAAAGAGGCTCTTTGAAAGGCTATTGAACAAGGGACGTGGCGCGGGTTATCTGCAGTACCTTGGCGGTCAAGCTGAGGAACTTTTAATGCAAAAGCCACCAGAATACCTTGAACAACGCCTTTACAACCTAGCTGCAGACAGACGGAACCTAGAATCAAGCTTGAAATTATATGAGCAAACAATTGAAGAATTAGATAAAGAAATAGGGAGACATAAAGATATCAGTGCAGATATAAAGGCCGCTGAAGAAACGAGAAGAAGAGCTGCCGAGGACTTAGAGCGGTATAAAGCGGAAAAAGAAAGGAAAATTGTAGAGCTTAGTTTTTTGATCGCTGAGCATAAAAAAAGGCAAGCAAAACTAACTGCGCAAGCAAGCACAGATAAAGATGTGCTTAACAAGAATAAACATTTACAGTCATGTGAGCTATGTTTAGCTGGAATCAAATATGCTATAGAGAAGTTGGTGAAGAATAACAAACTTAAGGTTGCTAAGTTAGCATCCAAAATTTTCTTACAACTGACAAATGCCCCTGCGCTGTACGAGGGAATTGAGATTACAGACGAATATGAAATCAAAATTAGAACGAAAGGTGGAACAGTACGCCATGTCTGGGATCAGGCTCCAAGTGCAGGTCAAAGTCAGATAATAGCTGTCTCTTTCATAGCAGCACTTAACGCTTATACAGCCCGTGAGGCTCCCGTTATCGTTGACACACCTATTGGAAGGCTGGATCCTATTCATAAGAAGAATCTTATACGTTTCTATCCGCAAATCGGACCACAGGTTGTGATTCTGTATCAGCCAAGTGAAATGAGTGACAATGATATCGATCTTATACGTAGGTATATATCTTCTGAATGGGAACTCAGGCGAGACCCCCAAGATCCAGATGCAACATTAATTATACCTATCAAGAGGCCTTGACCATGATTCTTCGTGACAATTTCATGATTAGGACCGCTCATCCCGAGATATACCAGGAATTGCAGCAAAAGAAAAAGATGTTTAAACTCCAAATTCATCTCTTTACAGCAGCGTTAGTAATTGGAGTATTAAACAAGGCAAAATCCCAATTATCGCCACATCACGATATTATTAGGCTCAGGCAACTTCAGGGCAATCTCAAGCTTTATAGAGACATCATTAACATTCTGTCCCAAATTATCTGCAGAAACAAAGACGAGCGACCTTGCGGCGCAGAACTACTTGCGTACGCTGATGGAGGTCTTGAGCTTATTTGGGAGGAATATCAGTCGCAGGGCACTTTGGATTTACCGCGAATCGTCGAGGAAATGAAAAAGAAATGGTCTCAAAGGGTACCAGAACTCTTAGCCATTTTTAAACAGTCAACGTACGATAAAGATGCCAAGGTTGAGCAAAAAAAGGATACTGCAAATGAATCGTGAAAATATTAATTCTTTTCTTAACTGTAAAAGTATAACTATGTAGTCAAATTTGGAATTGGAACTTATGGATGAAAATCGCACTAGAAAAAGATGTGTTAGGTTCTTTTTTGAAGCGTACAAGTGTTCTTAATAGGAAGACGGGTAAAACCATGCACTATTAGTGAATGAACCAGATAACTTTTAAATTCTAATTTTACGTAGTCGGTTTACGGCTTGGGCTATAAATTCTGCTGCAAACTCGATTTCTTCATTGGTGTTAAATCTGCCAAGTCCAAGCCTAATAGCTGTATGAGCTCTTTCTGAGCCATAACCCAGAGCAAGTATAACATGAGATGGTTCCACGTTAAGAGTTGTACAAGCAGAACCTGAAGAAATAGCCAACTTAGGACTTACAGCACGTATCAAGGCTTTGCTTTCAACCTTTTCAAAAGATACGTTAAGATTATGACTTAGTCTATTTTTTGGGTGTCCATTGAGTTTAACGGGTTTAGCTTCATCTTGGAAAACATCCCACATAAACTCAGTCCATTTCTTGTAACGTTTGTTTTCATTATCCATTTCCTTTACCGCAATTTCAAAAGCTTTGGCAAATCCAACAATGCAAGGTACATTAAGTGTACCAGACCTTATTCCTTGCTCATGGCCTCCTCCAAAAATTATCGGAGATGGTTTAGCCTTAAGATTGCTATGTCTAACATAAAGTGCGCCTATCCCCTTAGGACCATACATTTTGTGTGCTGAAATTGACATCAGATCTACTTTCATCTCTTCCACATCCAAAGGAATGTGCCCAGCTGCTTGAGCAGCATCTGTATGAAATAGAATATCGTACTTTCTAGCAATCTCTCCTATCTCCTTAATTGGCGCTATTGTACCGATTTCGTTATTAGCCGTCATTACCGAAATAAGAATGGTCCTTTCACATATGGAATTTTCAAGCATTTCCAAATCTACTGTACCAAATCTATCTACTTGCACATATGTGACGCGTTTCCCCAAACTCTCAAGATATTTGCACGTATCAAGAACCGACTTATGCTCTGTTACACAAGTTATGATGTGATCTCCCTTGTCGGAATGTTTCGCGGTTAAGCCTAAAATGGCAATATTATTGGCCTCTGTAGCTCCACTAGTAAATATTATGTCTTCTGGTCGTGCATTGATACACTTGGCAATTTTTTTCCGCGCTTTTTCAACCGCATCAGCAGCTTGTGACCCGTAAAGATGATCCTTACTTGCAGCATTGCCAAATTGTTCATTAAAAAAAGGCATCATCTCATTAAGAACACGTGGATCTACTGGAGTTGTAGCTTGATAATCTAGATAAATTGGAAACTTCAAGCAGTCTTCACCGTTCTACGTGGTAAAAGTTCATAAAGATCCCCTAAATCTTTAACCTTATCAAAGAGAGTTATTGCCCCTCTATTTAGATGTGCCTTAAACTGAGGTAAAAGATCTTTTTGAATGTCTAATCCATCTTTCAGAAGTCTTTCTTTCAACAAAGCAATAAAAAATTTATCCCACTTACCAGTTAAAGTGTAACGGTTAAATTCTTGGCCTTCTTCATCGTAGTCTGCAGGATTTGGGACAGAGGGATCGCTAAGTGAGAGGCAAAATCCTATTCTGCACAAGATGTTCGGTGTAAGCCCTGTTCTACCTTTAAGCATGGATAAACGAACAGTAGCACGTTTGCTTATTCTTATCCTATTGAAGCTCATTTACCAATATTTCCTCCTTAATCTTCCAGAAATAACCTTCTTTAACTTTTGTTGACCCACCGTCTATATCATACTCAAGGTGATATGCTTTTGAAATGTGAGAATGTAATTCATTGAAGTATAATTGATCTATCTCTGTATCAGTAGAAAATAC
>QMYO01000155.1 GCA_003662715.1 Candidatus Bathyarchaeota archaeon
GTTAGAAATGGAAGATTTATCCTTAAGAAGCGGATGGTTATGGATGAAGAAAAACAGAAGGTTCCCCCCTGAATCAGAGAGTCACTTCGAAATTCCCGGTTTTACATGTAGGCTCCATACCGAAGTTTGACCCGAAAACATGGGATTTTGTGGTTGAGGGACTAGTGAAGAATCCGCTGAGGTTAATGTATAAGGAGTTTTTGAAGCTTCCGAAAATGGTGAGCGTAAGCGATTTTCACTGCGTAACTGGGTGGAGTCGCCTTCAAAACTATCTCTGACATAGATAAACCTTTGAAGGAAGCTAAGTATGTGACAATTGTGGCTGAAGGAGACTATACCACAAGCCTACCGCTTAAAGACTTACTAGACAATGATGTGCTACTAGCCTTGCAACTTCTGAATGGTTATTGCGAAAATTAGCGCAAGCACAAATGTTCCTATTTATACGCAAGGTTCTAATATCTCAAGTCGCAGATGAATACTGAACAACATGCGTGGCGTGTAACGTGTCCTCAATAAGTGCTTTACCTGAGCCTTCCATTGATGCTACCCAATTTGAGCAACTACGAGGCATAGTGGAGTCAGAGTTTGATGTGGAAGACGGCTTCATGGAATATGGTTTCCCAACCTTCTATGTGAGGCTACGGGAAGATTCGAAACAGGCTTTTTTGAGGCTTGTTAAAAAGCTAGATGCCCTCCAGCTTCTTCCGCTTCTCAGGAGAAAAAAGGAAAAAGTTGTGTTGAAAATTGTTCGTAAGCCTCCTGTGAAGCCTAGTCGAAAAATTATAAATATCGGACTGTTTTTTGCAACTCTTGGAACAGTGTTCCTTTCTGGATATCTTCAATCAGATGTTGTAGGTGCCATCTTGTTTACAGGTGCGATTATAGCTATACTTGGCTCCCATGAGATGGGACATAAGTTATTAGCTGATAAACACGCCGTAGAGGCTACATTCCCCTATTTTATTCCAGGGCTTCCACCTATTGGCACCTTTGGAGCCATTATCCAGCAAAAGTCTCTTCCCCCAAACAGAGATGCCTTATTTGACATCGGCATTACTGGTCCATTAATGAGTTTTTTTGTATCCATTCCAATTACTATCGTAGGGATTATTTTTTCAAGTTACACATGGATTCCTAAAGGCAGTCCTACCCTCCCTGTGCCAATAATAATTCAGTTAATCGGGCTCTTTTTTCAGCCATTAGGAGCAGTTCCGCCCCGCCCAGTAGAGCCGGGGAACTATTTACTTGGAGTAGCGCTACATCCTCTTGCTTTTGCTGGTTGGGTTGGTATGCTCGTGACCATGCTTAATTTAGTGCCTGTGGGCATGTTTGATGGCGGTCACGTTGCTCGAAGCTTGGCTGGAGAAAAAGCACATAGGAATCTTTCATACCTTGGAATTATCCTATTGGCTATTATCTGGTATCCAATGGCTTTCTTAGCGCTATTTTTCTCTTTCTATAAGCATCCAGGTCCATTGGACGACGTTTCACAGCCCACATCTCTCAGAAAGTTTGCTGCCATCGGGCTAATCGCTATTTTTATTCTCTGTGTAGTTCCAATATACCCGCTTTTGGGCTAACGAAACCTCTAAACATCTTGACTCCGATAAGTTTGCAACAGCAGAAGATTCATTCCCACCGTGAATAAAAGGTCCTCGTTCACAAAACTTAAAAGACTGTTTCAGTCATCTACTGAACCTTAGGAGCGTTAAAAATCTGGACTATGAGGCTGTAGAGAATTTTGGCGAAAAACTTGACGACTGCAACACTTTGGCAGAGGTCTTTGAGTTAGTTAAGCAGTCGGTTAAAAGATTTTTAAACAGACATAGAAGCGGGCTCATGCTAGGTTTAGCGGATTTAGGAACGAAACACGGCTATTTCATAGGCGCATTTCATCTGGTCGGCTCCAACATCATAGTTATGAATAAGGCTCCTTTAGAGACAGCGCTTCAAACAGTGGACAAAAGGATTTTCAACGCTTACTGCTTTCACCTACTTCTCCACGAGTATCTTCACTCCTTTGGATATATAGATGAGGAAGAGGTGAGAGACCTAACACAAGAAGTCTGCAGTTCAGCTTTAGGAGATGGGCATCCTGCCACCGTGATGGCGAAGCAGGGAATCGCTGTTTATTTCCCTAAAGTAACGTATTTCACACCCGAATCTCCGCTTCCAACAGACATCCAGATTGAGCTTATAAAGGATTTTGACAGTTCAAGCGTAGGATACATCCATTAAGTAGTGCAAAAAGAAAAAGAAGATGGAAATTGTCAGATTTCTTTAGCAGAGACCGCTGTTAAAGTTTCCACAGTATAGTTTGTTTCGAAACCCACCTCCATAGTGAAACGCATAGCCGTTTCTGCGTCAGCAGCCTCAAATAAGATGACACTATCGTATCTTCCAAGAGTGAAGTATACGCCGCGAACAGTAATGCCGTTTGGAGCTTTAAGTTCTTTAAGATATCTAACCGCCTTCTCTCCCTTACCCTTCGGCGCCAAAAGCGTAATAAACAACATTTTGGAAGACCTCTGTTTATACTATAATATTGCTTGTTAACTTAAGGTTAACCTTTCCCTCTTCATTTCTTTTCATGCCTAGGCGGTTCCTTAACAAAGAGAAGTAGAAGTGCCAACGCTGTTAATCCAAGAGCCGCACTGATATAGAAGGGAAGTCCATAACCTTTTATCGAGATGTCTATGAGCCAAGTAAATCTGAAAACCTCATTTATGTAGAGGTAAAATATCCATGGTCCCAAAAGCGTTCCTATTATCATGCCAGCATTAAAGAAAGCCTGCAGCCTACCGAACAATTTCCCTCTAACCTCTGCTGGAACTAGGTCAGCTCTTAATGCACGTGTAGCGGGCATTGCAATGTTTATGCCGAGAGACCTGAAAACCATTATGCCCGTAGCCACGATTAGGTTGGATGAGAAGGGCAAAACAATAGATGCTAGGCGAGACGAAAGGCTTCCAAGCGTTATTAAGGGCTTTTTTCCTATCACATCAGCCGTCTTTCCAGCAATGAAGTTGCAAAATATTCCCACAAATCCAGAAATGGATAAAATAGCGCCTATCTCAAAAGAAGAGGCGTGAAGTATATCTCTGAGAAAGAGAACGCCGACTAAAGCAATAAAACCAACAGCAAATCCGTTTGCCAGCGCCGTAACGTATAAGACTTTTAGCGACCGTGAGATGGAACTGTTCAGTTTAACTTTGCTCTCTTTAAAATCCATTGGCTTAACGCTGCCTCCTCTAGTTTCACGTACTTTCCACGCTACTAGCCCCATTGCAATAATGGCGAGGAGAGAATCAACGAAAAAAGGTATTCTGTAGCTGTCTTCAAGCCTTAACCTCATTTGTCTTTCCGCAAAAAACTGTACACTTCCTCCAAAAACAGGACCTGTGAACCAGCCTATCATGCTCAGCGTAAGGAAGAAACCTAATGCTTCACCCTTCTTATGTTTCGGAACCTGGTCAATCAATGATGCTTCAGCAGGTGCGCTCACAGCTGCAGTGGCGACTCCGTTTAGCGCTCTTACAATTAACAATAAGGTCCAGTTTTGAAGTAGACCAGTAAAGATTCCTAGGAAAACGTCTGCGAGCAATCCTGCCTGTATCAGTTTTTTTCTTCCAATTTTATCAGAAAGGCTTCCGAATCTTTGGGAAAGAAGGGCGCTTGTGATGAGAAAGGCGGCGGAAAAGATTCCTACGTATTCAATTTGTGCTCCCAATGACTCTGCGTAGTATGGAAAATAAGAGGCAGATAACATGAAAGCTAGGTTCTCTATTAAAGAAGTGAGTGATAGCACTATTACGCTTGTTGAGTAAACTTTTGAGGGAGGTGTCAAGCGACTCTGCAAATTATCACCGTCTAGTAAGCAGGGGGGTCTACTTTATCGTCTTTACGTGGCTTTTTGGGTTTTCAAGATGTGTTCACATAACTTGATGAAGTCAGAAGCAGACCTCTCGGATTCCCAGCTATTCTATGGCAACATAAATCTTCTTATTATCCAGCTTACGCTCGTTCCACTCAACCTTAACCTCAGACCGTTCCTTATGGAGGTATACCTTCCTAGTTCGAACAAGCTCCGCCATGTCAGCGAGATATGGTTCCAGCAACCTCATTCTCTCAGAGTCCAGCTCAGCCACGTGAACAGCATTCAATATGTCAGTTGGCATGAATCCCAACTCTTTTCGAAGGGCTTGAACACGCCGAGCCAAGTCGCGCATAACGCCTTCACCTAGCAAAGACTCGTCCCGACTCGTATCCAGTAACACTTGCATTTCTTCGCCTGAAGCTAAAGCCCATCTATTCTCATCAGCTTCTTCGGGAAGTTTTTCAGTATACTCTATTTTCTTCACATTTGCTAGTTCGAGGAAAGCCTCCTCTAGGTTCTTTAAGGCGTTCTGCACCTTTTTAGGCGCCACCACCACGGCTTTTCGTAGTGGCCATCGCCGCTTTAGTTGAGCGTTTTGTCGGGCAGAGTAAACCAGCGAAACGCATTGCATCAGAGTTTCAAATTCTTGCTCTAAAACTTCGTCTTGTAAAGTCTCGTCGGGTTTTGGCCAGCTTTCAAAGTTCACGGATTCAGGTAGGGTTTTGTCGAGTTGCCTGTAAACTCTTTGATACATAGCCTCGCTTAGATATGGGGTTACGGGATTGAAAAGAAGGGTTAGAGTTTTCAAAACGTACCATAGGGTTGCGTAAACTGCTAATCTACGGTTAAGGGTTTCAGGGTCGTCAGTCCACAGTTCTCGGCGAATCACTGGAACATACTGTCGGCTAACAGCATTGACTACGAACTCCTCCAGCTCGGACGTTGCAAATTGAAACTCGCAGACTTCAAGTTTCTCGGTTACCTCCCTTATGGTTCGTTGCAGTTTTGATAGAAGCCAACGGTCGGGAGGTTTCAGAGCGTTGTTTTCATCAGCCCATTTGAGTGTATGTTTCTGCGGATTGAAGTTGTCGTATTCAGCGTTCTGCATGAGAAAACGGTGGAGATGATATAATGTGCCGAGAACTTGGTATGGGCGTTTGCTTAGTTCTTTGGTGTCAAAGTTCATGGAGTCGGTGGGGGAGCACTTCCATAACATGTAAAATCTGCAAACGTCAGCAGAGTTTCGTTCAAGCAGCGGGTTCATTTCTATCACGTTTCCAAGGCTCTTACTCATCTTTCTCCCCTTCTCGTCTAGAACAAAACCGTAGAAAAGAAAAGCCTTGTA
>QMYO01000156.1 GCA_003662715.1 Candidatus Bathyarchaeota archaeon
ACTGTTAGCGTTCCGTATCTTCCTACGTTCAGTTGAATTTCTCCTCTGAAGGACCGGATGTATCCGTTTTCAATTTTAACAGTATCGTCAACGTTGACTTGGTCAATCTGTTTGTTCCAGAGGGTCAGTTTTATCTTGCCCGTATCGTCGCTGATTATAGCGTCAGCTACACGGTATGTTTCATCTCTGTATCTAGAACGAACTTCACGGGGCTCTGATTTTTCGATTACCTTTGCCACAACGTTTACCCTTCGCATACCGTCCCTTAAATCTTTAATTTTCAATTTTTTCCTCCTCGTTTTGCTTTATTTTTTCCGCGATAGCGAATTTTCTTGTAACTTTCACGATTTTTGCATTTAAGCGTTCTCCAATTCTGGCTTGCGGCACGAAGATTAGGAAGTTTTGTATTCTCGTTATTCCGTCGCCTCTACTGCCTATGTCATCTATGACTGCATTAATCTCTTGCCCTTCAGTCACTGGAATTGGTTGAAAAGGTATGGGATTGTACATTTTCTCTCTCTTTCTAAAGCGTCTCGGTCTTACATGCCTCGTTTTTTCTGCAAGCCTTCGCGGCATCTATTCTTTCGTCCTTATCGCGGATTAGCTACCAAAAAGAGTTGGTGTCGCTGAAAGAAGCGATATCACGTTTAACTCTATTTTGGTTGCTGTTGCTCATGAAGAATAATGATGTCAGATATAAATTTTGTTATGTAAAAGTACATCTCTAAGCTCTATGCGCACTATCTCTTCCAAGCGTGAACAACTCATTCACGGTGCACCACCATTCTAGATGCACCCCTAGTTACGTCTGTTGCGCAGTTACTAACCAGCTGAAAAGTCACCATGTACGTCGCCATCAAGAACACCAATCCTCTTAAGAGCCCAATTGTTCGACAATAAAAAATTCCCATTGTCCAACAAAACTACAATCAAAAAAAAGAGAGGGTTACGGGGGATATCTCCATAGTAGGTAGCAAAGCACAGTTTACTTTCCCACACTCCATATTAGCAGAAGAGAAAACAAGATTTGTAATGAAAGGCAAGGAATGGTCTACGCCTACATTTGAATTTGTTTCTCTATTTCAACAATCTCTTCTGGAAGAGGTTGTCTAGGATAGTTATAGAGTGGTCCACCCGGCCTCTCATTATAATAAGGTCTGTTGCAGCCGGGACAACCAGATGTGAGAAAGGGACGACCAGTTCTGATAACATTCCGTACATGCTCTTCTGGAACACCGAAGTCGATGAGGCGGTTCTCTTTATTAAACCTCATGTTTTCATATCGTGTTTTTCCTTGAATTATCAGAAAGTGGGCTATCTGAATTCTTCTGTAATAGCTGAGAGACGGTTGAGGATGATTTTCTAAGGCAGTTCCAGGGATAGGTGTGAAAGCAAACAGGCTGGGATATATACCGTTGTCTACGCACCACTGGATGATTTGGATGAGTTCCTTCTCGTTTTCTCCAAGTCCCGCTATGAGATGAGTGGTCACTGAGCCTCTTCCAAAAGTTTGCACCGCCTCTCTCAGCGCCTTAAGCTGCTTCTTCCAAGTGTATGGTCCGTTGGCGGAGGTGCCTTTGACAGCGTTAAATAATTCTTCGGTTGCAGCATCTAGAGCAATGCTGACCCTATCAACTCCCGCTTCAGCCAACACTTTCATTTGCTTCCTGCTTAAGGGTTGACAAGAGATGGAGAGAGGTATCTTCGTGCGTAATCGAATTTCTTTTGTAAGACTTAGAAGGTCGTTGAAAACTGTGGGATAATTGAGCGCTTGTATGCAGACTCGTTTCATCTCACCTCTTTTCGCAGCTTGTGCTATTCCATGAAGTACCTGTTCTGTTGGAAACGGTGGCCAAGATACTCTAGAGAGCAGGTCGGCTCTTCCCTTGCTTGTTTTGGCTTGCGGGCAAAAGCCGCAGTTGGCGTGGCACTTGCTGGGTTGATATGTGAGGAGATATATGGTTGTAGGTTTAGCGTCTAATGTGCCCTGTGTTAAGCCTAGCACAATGGCGGAGCCGATGGATACTCTAATTTTTTCTGGAAAGCGCGGCTTGTTCATTGTCTAGCTCCAGTGGCGCTTAGATTTATAAATTAAGGAGTGCATGGTCTTAATATTTATACATGACTGGTGAGCTCTGTGTTAGGCTCTAAAGACGGCTATGAAAGCCTGCTGCGTGTGGATGGCAAAGAACTTGAAGAAGTCTTAGCCAGTGCTCAGAGCATTAGCTGGAGAAATTTTGGGAAGAAAATCAAGTTCTATGCACCGAGCTTCATCTATTATAAAACAGACTATTTCTGCTCATCGCCTACAGCCTTCCCATCCATCTCTGTTACTGGTTCCTCCTGTGCTTTAAAGTGCAAGCATTGTGGTGGGAAGGTTTTAAACACCATGATTCCAGCGACTTCGCCTAGGGACTTGGTTAATCTTTGCGCTGAGTTGAAGAGGAAGGGAGCTGTTGGCTGTCTAATCAGTGGTGGATGTTTGCCCGACGGTTCTGTTCCGCTTGACAGATTTGTGGATAGCATTGCCGAGGTCAAACGAGACATGGGATTGACTATTGTGGTGCACACTGGTGTCATTGACTCTTCTATGGCAAAGAGGTTGAAGGAGGCGAGTGTTGACGCTGCTCTCATTGACATAATTGGTTCAGATGAAACGATACGTGAAATTTATCAACTAAACGTTAAGGTTGAAGATTACGACCGTTCTCTGAGAGCGTTGCATAAATCTGGAATATCCTTTGTACCCCACGTGCTGGTTGGACTTCATTATGGTAAGCTAAAGGGCGAGTTTCAAGCGCTTAAAATGATTTCAAAATATTCGCCTTCCGCTGTCATAATCATTGCGCTGATACCGATACATGGTACACCTATGGAAAACGTGAGTTCACCTAAGCCAGAGGACATAGCGCGAATGTTGGCGACGGCTAGACTCATGATGCCACACACGCCCATAGCTCTTGGATGTATGAGACCCCATGGGAAGCATAAGGTTAAAACTGACACGTTGGCTGTGAATGCGGGAGTTAACGCTATTGCGTTTCCAGCTGAGGAGGCTGTTCAATTAGCTGAATCTTTAGGGCTGGAAGTCACGTTTCCTCTTTATGTTGCTCACAAATTTTTGGGGACATTGAAACGTTCAAGAGTGGATTATGAGCGACTCTGTTGATAATACGCCTTCAATTGCTCTTGTTTTATCCGTTATAGACGACAAAGCATCTAGCGTCGCTTTTTCCACATGCGCAACTAGGTCATACCGTCCAAAGACGCGGTACACTTTCTTCACTCCTTCTATCTTTTCAATTTTCTCCTTCACCAACTTTTCAAAGCCCATATGCTCTCCAGTACCAACTCGTATCAGAACAAACGCCATTACCATGCAGATTCCTCCCTTTACCTTTGAAGAAAGACGAGGAAAAATTTAACGGGCGCTGTCACTAAATCCATATTTGAATAATAATTTTACCCTCTGCTTTGGTAAAGAAATAAATTACGCCTTTAAGCACAGTTAATTTTAAAACATGCATCTGCACAATATTCGTAGTCAAGAGGTGAAAAGTTTGGTTAAAGTAGATGGCTACGAAGTGCCTGAAGGACTATACTACTCCGAGGAATACACGTGGGCACGCGTTGAAAACGGAAAAGTAAGAATCGGCATCACAGACTACGCCCAAAAACAACTACGCGAAATCGTTTTCGTTGAACTTCCAAACGCAGGTGACACCATTACTCAGAATGAACCCTTCGGAACCGTTGAATCAGTTAAAGCCGTTTCCGACCTTGTCGCACCCGTGAGCGGCAAGATTGAAGAAGTTAACGGGGAAGTGGGAGATAAACCAGAGTTGCTCAACGAGAGTCCATATGACAAAGGTTGGCTCATCGTCGTGTCTCCAACAAACCTAGATGCTGATTTAAAGTCACTCATGGACTTCAACAAGGCTGTGGAATGGCACAAGAGCAAGGCTAAAGAAGGCTAAAGCATGCCAAGGAAAATAGTCATCATCGGAGCCCACGCCGCGGGCGTCGATGCAGCTGCAGCCGCTAGAAAAACTGACAGAACCGCTGAAATCATTCTCCTCACCACGGAAGACAGAGCAGGCTACTCACGATGCGGCATCCCGTTTGTTCTAGGCGGACACATACCCAGCTTTAACGACCTTATAGTTTATCCACCCGGCTTCTATCGCATGATGAAACTTGACCTTCGATTTGAAACAACGGCGACTAGTATAGATACTGAAGCCAAGACTGTTGAGGTTCAGGATAAGACGGGAAAGAAGGAAAAACTGGAATATGACAGTTTAATCATTGCTACGGGTGCCTCTCCGTTTATTCCTCCCATAAAAGGGCGGGAAAAACAGGGAGTATTTGCGGTTCGCACCCTCGAGGATGGAGAGAAGATTGAAAAAGCCATGAAAACGGCTAAGTCAGCGGTTGTGATAGGTGCTGGTCTGATAGGACTTGAAACTGCTGTGGCTTTTGTTGAGCGTGGATTAAAAACCACGGTGGTGGAGCTTCTTCCATATGTTCTTCCAGTGATGTTGGACAAAGACATGGCTGACATGGTTCAGAAGAAGCTGGAAGAAAAAGGCTTAAACATCATCGTTGGACGCGGAGTCGACGAAATTCTCGGAGACGACAAAGTTAACGGAGTCTCGGTTGCTGGAGAAAAAATTCCCGCTGACATAGTTGTGGTGGCGACGGGTATAAGGGCGAACACGGAGCTGGCTAAAAACGCTGGCATAGTGCTGGGTGAAACCAGAGCCATAAAAGTGAATATGCGCATGGAAACCTTCAAGATGGTGAACAATCGGGTGCGACCGTTAAAAGACGTTTACGCAGTGGGGGACTGCGCTGAATCCGTGAACTTGATTACTCATAGACCTCTGCTGAGTCAGCTTGGAACAACAGCAGTGAGACATGCAAAAGTGGCGGGAATCAACGCTGCTGGCGGATACGCCATATTTCATGGATGTTTAGGCTCCGCTATCACGAGGATGTTTGACTTTGAAGTTGGCGCCACTGGCTTAACAGAATTTATGGCGGGGCGAGCTGGCATAAAAACCGTGGTAGGAAGCATGACTTCGAAAACTAGAGCTGACTATTTCCCCGGCGCTCTACCAATCCGCGTGAAGCTGGTTGTGGAAAAAGAGACGCAAAGGCTTATCGGCGGTCAAATC
>QMYO01000157.1 GCA_003662715.1 Candidatus Bathyarchaeota archaeon
AGCCAGAGGCTTTGTATACTCCAGCTATAGAGAGGGATTGGACCCAATCGAATTTTTCTTCCATGCGATGGGTGGTCGAGAAGGACTTGTGGACACGGCTGTGCGAACACAACAGAGCGGTTACATGCAGAGGCGACTCATCAACGCGTTAGAACACTTACGCATTGAATATGACGGAACGGTTCGAAACTCAATTGGCGATATTGTTCAGTTCAGATATGGCGAAGACGGAGTGGACCCCGCCAAGAGCGATCATGGAAAAGCCGTGAACGTCAGCCGATTAGTTGAACAGGTCAAACTTACAATGAAAAAGGGCAAATCAGCACCTAAGGAATACATCAAAAGCCGTCTCACAGAAGTCGAAGCTCAGCTCACACCCATACTTGTGGACGAGCTGAAAAAGGAATTAACCAAAGCCGAGTTGACTAAAGAAGGTATAGACCAAGCTATTGCTTTGACTTTGGAGAACTATAAGCGAGCTCTAGTTGAGCCCGGCGAAGCTGTTGGAATAGTGGCTGCTCAATCTATGGGTGAACCAGGCACTCAGATGACTCTTAGGACGTTCCACTATGCTGGAGTTAGAGAACAAAACGTGACTCTAGGCTTACCTCGCCTAATCGAAATTGTGGATGCCAGACGAACGCCTTCAACACCGATCATGTCCATTTATCTTGACAAGGAACATCGGAAAAGCAAGGAGAAAGCCACCGAGGTTGCTCGCGAAATCATTTGCACTGTGGTGGAGGACATAGCGAAAGAAATGTACATAGACCATGAACGAGAAGAGGTGGTTGTCAAGCTCGACGTCACCATGATGGAAGATCGAGGGATTACGTTAGAGGAATTGCAGAACGCTTTGAGTTCACCCACTTACACGTTGAGGATCGAAGAAAACGAGATCGGCGTCAAATCTAAAAGGCACATGGACCTTAAGAAATTGCTTGACAAGGTTTCTTCACAGCACGTTAAAGGCGCACCAGGCATTCGAAGAGTCTTAATCACCGAGGAAGCTGGAAAGTGGGTCATACGCACAGACGGATCTAACCTACCAAGGATTATTGAAATTCAAGGCATCGACCCTATGCGAACAATCACTAATCACGTGCATGAAATCGCTAAAACATTAGGGATAGAAGCGGCTAGAAACTCCTTAATTAGGGAGGCTATGGGTGTTCTTGAGGAGCAAGGACTCGACGTGGACATACGACACGTTATGCTAGTGGCTGACATAATGACTGCAACCGGCGATGTGCGACAGATAGGAAGACATGGAATCAGCGGAGAAAAGGCAAGCGTCCTTGCGAGGGCAGCTTTTGAGATCACTGTTCCAAACATCGTTGATGCGGCGATTAAAGGAGAAAGTGATCCGTTGCGAGGAGTTACTGAAAACGTGATCGTAGGGCAATCTATACCCATTGGCACGGGTTTGGTTGATCTGTACATGTCAACTGCACATCGGAAGGAATCCAAGAAATGATTGACGTAAATAAGGCAATAGCCACCACGGTGAGAACTGGAAAGGTTTTGTTCGGAACTAACAATGCCATAAGAAACGCTAAGATGGGGAAGGCTAAACTCATAGTTGTTGCAGCTAATTGTCCACGGGAAATTCGTGAGGACATTGAGTATTATTGTAAACTTTCTGGTGTTCCGATTGCTATTTATAAGGGAACTAGCATAGATTTAGGTGCAGTCTGTGGAAAACCCTTTATGGTTTCCGCTTTAACAATAAGAGAACCCGGAGACTCTGACATATTGAAGCTCACGGAGGCTGCGAATGTCTAGTGGAATAAGATTCACCAGTCGAGAGATGCGGTATATAGCTTTATTTGAAAGTATAACTGGTGCAACCGTGAAGGATTGTATAATCGATGATGAGCTTAACCGAATTATATTCATCATAAAGGAAGGAGACGTGGGAATCGCTATAGGGAGAAGAGGCAAAAACATACGTATGCTGGAGAAAATGACTGGGAAAAAACATGAAATAATAGAGCACTCGGAGAAGCCAGCGCAGTTCATCAAAAATGCATTGAAGCCAGCGCGGGTGAATGAAGTTCGCATCAGTGAACGAACCGATGGAAAAACCATTGCGGTGGTTTCGGTGGACCCGAAGGATAAGGGGGTTGCCATCGGCAAGAATGGACGAAATGCTGAGCGAATCCGGTTTTTAGCTAAACGGTACTTCCAAATTCAAAATGTATCCATAACATGAAGCTGACTGCGAGCACTATTTTCTTTTTTAATAGATAAGTTAGATTCGATTTCTCAGGCGACCTAAAAGGCGAACTAATAAGAAATCAAAGTTTTCGCCCCATAAAAGCCATTTTAGCCTGTGATAAGTTTGCAAAAACTGAAGCCCTTTATCACTGGTTCGATAAGAAACTTGGCTTTTTTGTTCCACCAGCAGCAAATTCATCTCTATTAGGGCGGACAGATATTTGTCTAAGGATAGAGGGTTTAAGTTACACTGCTGCATAATCTCGATTTTGTTAGCTCCCTTACCTGCAACGCGAAGAATGGCAGCAGCCGTGTCGAACTCGCTTTCTTCCTTCGTTCCGTTACACTTCTCCAGTATAAAGCCTACATGTTGTAAAGGACTGTGCGAAAATTATATTCGTTATTTCAAACCTGATAATATAGCTGAAAAGTATGTATTTTTCCCCTTATAGTACTCATTTACGTTTTCGGAAGACTTTTATTCCATTCATTTCGCAGGCATATTCTCAAGTGTTGCGCAGTTATTAACTTCTCTACTTTGTTCAACAATAAAAATTCCCTTTTGTCTGACAAAACTACCAGAAAAAAGAAGCTTCTAAATAGGTGGATGGTTCAAAGTTAAGATGCAGCGAGGTTGTCATGTTGAAGCTTCTACTTGATGAAATGTACGCTGGATTGAAAGAATATTTTGAGATTCTAGGCTGGGATGTGATAACTGTGCAAGATGCAGGGTTGCAAGGGGCAAAAGACAAAACCATAGTAGAGTATGCAAAGAACAACAACCTGCTACTTGTTACTCAAGATCAGAAGCCAGCTGAGCTAGCTGATCTTAAAGGAGCCAGATACGTGTTGATTTCTAATGCTATGATTGCTAAAATAGCTGATGCCAAAATAAGAGAAAAATACCCAAACATAAAACCGAAATACGCCAGCGAATTAAGATAGGACTTTTACAGCATGTCTTTTTCGCAGTCACGGAGAATCTGGCTTATTTCCCTCTTCACTTCTTCATCGAGTTGGGAGGGTACATGGGATGAAAGTATTTGTCTTACTTTTTCCTTTGCCCTTTCGATAAGAGAGCCACCTATTGAAGGTAGGAGTGTGGTCTCTTTCTTGAGCCATATTTCCTTTTGGAAGTGTTCTAGAGTGTGCTTAAGACCTAGGAAATTACCTCCAGGACCAACCTTGCTGATGGCATCGAAAGCTAAGGTTTCTTCATCAAAACTGAAACTGCGCAGGTACGCGCGGGCATATGTCCAAGCTTCGACGTCGAGAACCACTTGTTCCAGTGCAGAGCTTTGAGCGTTTTCAAGACTTCCTAAGCCTCCACTAATATCTCCATGACCCAAGTGTGCAAGGGCAAGCCATTTTGAATCTTCAATCAGAGCATCTAAATTATCTGGAGTCTCATCTAATCCACATTGAGTTGCATAACAAGGCAACCCATAAAACTTCGCCATCTGAGCAGTACCCGCTGCAATAAGCGGAAGCTCGGGTGCTCGATAGTTGATGTCACCCGTCCTCATGTCCGCCGAAGTTGATTCTCCACAATAGATCATTGGAGCACCCGGATTAGCACATTGGAGGATGACAAGGGAGGCAAGGTTTTCAGCGTTAACTATGGTTAGTGTTCCCGCAATTGTTGCTGGGGCTGTGCTGCCGCATAATGCCATAGACATGGGTACAACTGGGATTCCTGCCTTTGCCAACTCAACCATGGCTTCAGCTGAGCCTTCCTCAAATAGAAGTGGACTAACAGAGCAATTCACTGAAGAGAATATGGGTCTTTTTCTTAGTTTCTCTTCGTCACCGATAACTGCTGATGCCAACTTAATTTGCCATTTTGCCTCCTTCTCGCTTAAAGCTTGATATTGAATATGCTTCTCTGTGTGCTCAAATGAGATTTTCAAGCCATGAACTGTCTGAACGGGTGGCGGTAACTCAGTTGGTGCCACAATCGGCCAGAAGAAGTCAACATCATCAAGATAATCACTCAGAACGGCGAAGTCTCTTAAATCCGACGCTTTTGTCATTCTTTTTTCTCCAGTTTCGAGGTCTCTTATAAAATTCGCGAAGCCGCTTGTGGCAATGAAGGTGAAATCAGGTGAAGGAAGTTTTAGGTCGAATTTTGGATTTCTTGCGCATAGGACTATTTCTTTTGGCGCTTTCTTGATTGCTTCTTCCACTAGCGAACGTGGAATCTTCACGATGGAACTAGCGGCGTCTACTTTTGCGCCATGTTCTGCCAGCAGACTTTGCACTTTCTTGCTGAGAACTTTTATTCCAACTTCCTCTAGTATTTTCAAACTTGTTTCGTGGACGCTTGCAATCTCATCATCAGATAACAGCACTAGACGCCCAAATGCCAAACGAATCCCTCTCATGTTAATCTCAAATTCTGTTTATTAGATTTATTGTACGTGTAGATGCACCTTGACCGTTGAAATTTAAAAACTTGATATGATATTTGGTTCTGGATAACAATATAAGTATTGAAACTATGGGGTTAGGGGAACAAACAGCTCGTGAAGAAGGCAGAACTTTAAAACTGAGAGAGTAGGAAGAGGCTAGGCTAAGCGCTGTTCCACCCTTTCGTGTATTATTATATCTCTCTCGGCTAGTTCAATTAGAAACTTCTTCCGCACCTCTGGCTCTAAGCACTCGGGAGGAAAAACGCCCTCCGTATTAATCTCACCCTTGCCAAGCATCCTAGCAAAAATTGAGGCTGGAACGCCTGTCATATAGGATAAATCGGTTGCGCCGGGCAACTTTTTCTGGACTCCACGGATGCTTGGAGATTCAACGTAAAGAATATAACGTGTTTTTTTACCTGCTTTTTCCCCATCGACCTCTACCACAATGCTTCCACGCGAATCTGCAATTATGCCCGCTTTAATTTTACTTTCCACCTCTTCCATCGATGGAGTGGGTGGAGTTAGCGCGAAGAGAACTTCTCGAGG
>QMYO01000158.1 GCA_003662715.1 Candidatus Bathyarchaeota archaeon
TGGTAGGGCTGCCCCAGCGTTCAACGGGTTGATGTCCTGAGATCGAAAAACTTTTCCTTGCCCAATATATTGATCATAAAGTTCTCCAAGTTTATTGTTGCTTTTTAACCATTTTTTGATACCTTCGATTAATTTCTTATATTCTTTCCAAAGTTTTTCGAAAACTTTTGCTTCTACAACAAAGTCGAAAATTCTTGGTCTAGAGCCCTTTTCTCCTGGAGCAGTGGTTCTTGAGAATGGAGGATTCATTATTATCATGTTAAATTTCGGTACTATAACTGTTGCTTTGACTACTTCACTTATGCTTCTCCTTTTTATAGGTAATAGCTGTGTATTGGCCCACCATAGATTTAAAGAACCTAAAGACCCTTTTTCATTGACTGGAATATGATATATATTCATTTTAGCAAGTGGAACTCCTGGCTCATGCAGACTTAAGACGATGGAAGCTGTTTGAGCTGCATGTTCTAGGGCATCAAAACCCCAGATGGAACTTTCAAGCATATTTTTATGAAATTCCTTAAAATTAGGATGTTCTCCCTTATCGAAGCAATCCTTTCGATACTTCGATAGCAAAGCTTCATACGAAGCTGAAAGTAAGGTTCCAGAACCGCAGGCAAAATCACAAACCATAAAATTCTTTAAAGAATCAAGGTCACTCCACTTAAAATCCCAATTTACATTGGGTGTGTGTAACGATAGATAAGCGAGGAAGTAAGCAATTGGATGTTTTGTATAATAGGTTGCATAACCTTTTCTCATCCTTATATTTCCAGTAATTTTGTGATATATGTATCCTATGAAGTCTTGTCTCAAAATAGCTTTATTCCTAACCACATGCTGAGCAATATTAACTATGTTTCTAAGGTCTCTCATAATGGATGGATAAGATTGAAGAGAAAAAAGGTTATCTAAAACAGCAATAGCTATATCAAAAGCGGGCTCATAATTGATATCAATTATTTCATTAAAAGCTTCTTTCATAGCCAACAATGGATGATTTTTATGTTTTGTTAATAATTTTTGTAGAGAATCTAATTCGTGTTGAGGAGCAACCGATTCATAAAGTATTGAAGCCATTAGTAAGGATATATAGGCGTGAGCTAGAAGAACATCTTCGGGGACATTTGGAACTATTATCTCTTCCTTTTCCTTTTCCGATGGTGAAAACAACACTCTATAAAGCTCTTTAGTCAATTTCTTCATCAGTTTTGGATTTTTCTTAAAAATATTTAGGGCATCATCGACAAATATATTAACGTTCTCTTCTATGTAATCTAATAGTTCGGAGAGTACATCTTCTTTAACTACAAACTCCTCTATTGAGTTTAAGAGTTCTCCGAATTCATCAACTCTTACATTTATCCAATCTTTAGTTACCTGTTGTGCAATACTTTTCTTCTCGTAGATGAGTTGGAGAAGTCCTTTACTTATATCTAATCCTTGAACAAAAACCTTTACCTCAAGGGGTTTTTCTAAGAGAATTTTTTTGATTTCTGGTACTGATTTAGCTGAAACAAAGTATGATGGATTATAGTATAAGGCTATTGTAACCGTATCTATTAATCCTTCTTCAATTCTACTTACAGCATCTCTTACAGCATCCTTCCTGTCAAAGGAAGCTTCCAAAATAAATTCAATGCCCTTATATTCAATCTTAATATCGAATCTCCTTCTCTTCCCTACTCTACGTGCTTTATCTTCTGGTATAACCAATACGTTTTCCCCAAGAACTTCACCTAGAATTTCAGAAAGACAAACATTAATAGTATCTTCTTGAGGAACATTCATTGCATCATTAACCTCCATTAATCATTCCCATCATTCTGCATTTACTTGATTTTCAGACATACCTTTACTTCTCTCCTAACTTTACTTCATTATAATAGAAAATTTAGTTTTTATATAAAATTGTGCCTTAGCTATTATTATAAATTGGGAAAAATACACTTACTTATTGAAGATTCCGATGAAAGTACTGTTCAGCCGAAATGTTATCACAGTTCTAAGTTGCACAACACTTACGTATCAAGTTTAATTTTTTGACAATTAAATTGTTCAATTCATTGAAGAATTATTTTTTAATTAAACCTAAGATAAACGAAGACGATGAATTAGAAGATTGTGGTTAAGTAACAATATATGTGATAGATGAAGCTATTTCATATGTATCCTTATGGCGATTTTCTAATTGTGAAATGATGTTTTTTGCTTTCTCATTTGGTATCATATATGGTAGCATTATTTCATTTGGTTTGAAGTGTGGTGAAAATAGGTACATGGTGGCGATCTCATTTTCATTTTTTGACAGTTTTACTTTGACAATTCTTGTTTTTCCGATGTGAGAGGCTTGGTATTTACCATTCCAAGGAGAGAATGTTAAGAAAATGATAGGTTTCTTGGTGAATGGGAAAGCGTCTTTTGCGATGATGTTGTTGAATATGCCGTCGAATCTTAGGCAGTATTCTTTGAAGTGTTGTAGTGCTGCATATTTGTCTTCGTCGATTTTAAAGTAGTAGACGGGTTTATTTATGCCGCTTGGAAATAGTTGAACTACAAATTCTGGGTCTTCAGCGTTTATTAGTGCTTTTTGAAGCTGGTAAAAGTTAAGTGATCCGTATCTGACTGGATAACTCTTTTCAATTTCATCTGAAATTTTTTCTCTGGTACTGTTGGAGACTTCTCCGTATATTGGCATAAATTCTATGTAAGTTCTGGTTTCACGTTTGATGAGAGTGCTGGTGATGAATTTCGGTATGAAGTACTGCCTATATTTTTGCTTAATTGCGGTCTTTATTTTTTCTTCTTTGTTTGGGAATTTTTCGCAAAGTTCTTGGATTCGGGAATTTACGTATGAGCGGAAAATTTCTTTTACAAGCTGGTAACCGTCTCTGTAGTCTTCAAGAGAAAGGATGCCAATTTTGTAGTTGTTGTTTGGTCCAATTGATACGTTGTTATCGGATAAAAATTCGATAAGTTTCTTTGTTGCGTAGGCGCCGTAATAGTTTTTGTATTTGGTTGTTTCGAACTCTATGGGTATGTATTTTTCGCTTTTTTTAATGGGTTTTTTGAAGGTTTTTGGTGGCCGTGTAATTGAAATGAGGATTGGAACTATGGTGAAGTTGCCTTTTTCAGCTGTAGCTTTAAGGTTGTAGTGTTGCATGAAGGCATCGGCGTATGCTCGATATATCTTGGCATCTCTCCCAATGTGGTCTTTGCATTTATTGAAGTCGATGAGTTGGGTGGGTATGGAAAGAGTGTAGCCTGCGAGTTGTTCAAATGCTTGCATAGTAATGTTATATTTGAATTCTATGACAAAGAATGCGTCTTGTTTCTCGATTTTCCCGTAGGTAAGCATGTCGGCGTGATTAACGGCGGTTCCCGATTTAAATAACGCGAATATAGGAGATTTTTCGGTTTTACTTTGAATGGGAATTGGGAACTCTCTCGATATAAATTTAAAATTCTTTATGTCCTCTCCTATCGCTTCAGAAACTATGTTCCTTAACGTTTCACGATTTGCAGGGTGTGAAAGAGCAAATGAAAGCGTTTTTTCCAGTAGTCTTCTCAACGTTTCTCCCCACGTAGCTGCTTTAAAAATATGGATTTTTCATGTAGCTTCATATTGTGAAATCTACATAAATTCTTTATAGTGTGTGGGCATTTTGCTTCTTTTTCAGTACATTTTTGACAGTAAAGCATTCCGAGGACGAAAAGACCGCGATTCAGCTTTATTATTCTTTCTGCCTGCCTTTTTCTGTCCTTGATGTCTTCTGTTGCCGCTTCTCTAAGACTTTCTTGCAGCATTTTCATTTCTTTTGGACTTGAAGCTTTTTCAAGGGGTATTACATCTTTGTGGTGGATTCCTGTCATTTGGATGGCTCTCGCTACATTTACATCTATGGGAATTGCGACTTCATCAGGATCCTCAGGGCATGGTTCAACATCACGTAAAAAGAAGAGTATGGATTTAGCTGCAATCATAGGGAAAATCTTCGCAAGCTTATTCAAAAGTCTTTCATCTTTTATAAGCCTGATTCTATTCTTGGCTATAAATTCTTTGAAATTTCTTGCTGTTTCCTCTTCGCCTGTCTCTTTTCTCCATTCTTCGAGAAACAAATCCCAAAGTACAAGATATTTATAGCATTTAAGAAGGGCTTCAACTCTTGATGCCACCCTCTGCCTGTAAAATTTCTCATCGACAAGTTTCTCTATTTCCTTTTCTTCGAGTTTTAATTCATGTCCATAAACAGTAAGAACCGCCTTAAACAATGATTTTAGAAGAATTTCTGCATTTTTTTCTTTACGGAAAAGTTCTTGTATTTTGGATGGTGTAAGGTTTGTGGAGAGAAAAGAAATCCAAATCGGTATTACGATGTTTTCCACGTCTCTTCGCTGATCAATTATGGTGTAAGCAAAACGATTAATGAACTTGTCATTATCGTCTTTCTCAAGATTAAGAATTATCGGCTCAATAGTCCTCTCATAAGCTTTTTTCATCGACTTGTCTTCTTCTAGGGCTCTCAGGATTGCATCTACAAGTTCTTTTTTATTGGTCATTGAATTTACCACCAGTTAGTAAACATTTTATTAAAGGATTGTTGAGATTCACCTGGTAGAGGTCTCTTGTAGCGGTTTTCACTTTCTCAAAAAATCCGTAGGTAACTAATTCGTCAAATACTTTGAAGTAGGTTTGTTTTGACATTTTGCACTTGTTTGCAAGGAGAGATTTAGGAAAAGGAGTATCAGGGCTATGTTTTATGGCAGCGATAAGTATTTTAAGTAGTACAGGGCGTTTTGCAAGTTTTTCTAACTCTTTAATAATGTTGTTTGCGGTCATTTGGGAATAGTTTGTGGTACGGGAATAAAATATTAAAGTACAAAAATGTACTATAGAGTACATAAGTGAACTAAAGAGGTCTATTAAATTGTGTAAGAAAAAATATGTGGGCAACCTCGTGGAAGAAACATGGAAACAACTTAAAAAGAAATTCTCAAAATGGAAACACGCTGAAGTCCTGGAAGACACCATACACCTATGGGGACCATCAGGAGACACTGTGGCAGTTCTAAGGAAAATTGATAAAACCATTGTGGTTTATTATTTTTCCTTGATGTTAGATAGATTTGAAAACCGCGTGAATAAGCATTTTTACAAGAAGATAAA
>QMYO01000159.1 GCA_003662715.1 Candidatus Bathyarchaeota archaeon
GTAGTCTGGGTCGCCCTCTTGGCTTCCGAAGCATCTGGCTATGGCGCCTATGTCACGCATGTTCACCTTACCATCAGGCCAACCATCAGGCCCAGTAACATCACCAACTATAGACACAACAATCCAGCCGTCCGTAAAAGCGTTGTCCGCTACATCAATTTCGCCGGATACTTGGGATGCGGAGGCGCTGAGGGTATAGTTGCCTTTAGCGAATCCGGTGGCGTTCCACACGAAGGTGAGAACTTTTGATTCTCTGCTTGTAAGCGTAACTTCTTTTGTTCCTATCACGGTGGTGTTAGCATAGGCTGTGACGTTGAATGTTTCGGTAAAGTCTCCTTGATTCTCAACAGTAACGGTGATGTTTGCGCAGTATCCTTGGCAAAGAACGTTTTTAGCTGAAGTCACGTTTGTAACAGCCACGTCGTGAACTCCCAGTGGCGATACTGTAATTGCCCACTCTATTACAGCTGTCAAGAACGGTGGATACTGCGGGCTTGAATAGTTTACGAGGGACCAGTTGCCGCCTGGGCATGGGGGTAACGGCGGCGATATCCACGTTACGTTGTATATGTCCTGCGAAACGTAGGCTGCATCGTTGTGCACTGTGTCAGGCGGATTTGGCGGGTGAGGATGCGACGGCGGATAAACTCTTCCAGGTCCGCCGGATCCGTGAGGCGGTGGCTCTGCATTGTCTTGGATGGGGTCGCTTATGGCTATTTGCATGGTGGTGGAGTTTACTCCTGCTGCTGTTACGCAGTGTCCCGAGCCGTAGGGGTACGGGTAGTCTTCCCGAATCCAGTCTCCGTCGAAGTACCAGAAGCCTAACATGAGAATAACGTCTTCAGACTTTTCGATTTCTTCTTCTATGAACGGGAAGTCGGGGGCTTGGATTGTCCGCTCATAGAAAGTTCCGTTTTCTCCTAAATGAGCAGCTACGAGAGCTACGTCGTTAGCGTCTATTATGTTGTCGGCTGGTCCCCAGTCTGGCCATCCCGTTGTTACCGGCCAGATGTCTGCTCTCATGTCCCAGTTTGGACTTCCGGGCGTGCTTCCCGCAGCTGCGTTTACTATGTCTACGTCTGTCTGGTTTACTGTTCCATCCCCGTTCACGTCTCCAAGCGGGTTAACTCCGCTCCATGACAGGTAGTGGGCAATTCCAGCTTGCATGTCCGCGGCGGTGGTGCCTATGTGTGCTAGTCCTGTTCGTCTGCCGTCTGTGTCCATTAAGTAGGCTAGATGCTCGACTAAGGGTTGAACGTTCTGGGGGTCGTGGTCGTCCCATACTCCCGGGTTGTAGGAGGTGACCAGTGGGTAGTTGTCAACGATTGCAGGCGGGGGCACCGTGTTGGTTTCGAATTTGGAGTCGTACCACCAAAGCGAGTTTGCTACAGCAACGGGTGCGCAGTGGCTCCATTCCCAGTTTCCGCTCCAAGGTTCTTGCCACGGATACGTTCCAATTTGCCTCTGGTCGAAGTCGGGTACTCCGCTGGGAGCATAGTCTGGATAAGCCTTCTTCCAGTAGAGCTGCGGAGAAGCCGCAACCTTTTCCATGCCGTCTATTAACGTGTTGTCGGTTGGGTCGTCATCCACCGGAATCGTGGCTTTGGCGCTTATAGTATAGGAGCCGAGAGGCACATTGTCTGTACGCCAGCTAAAGGTTAGGGTGACCTTATCTCCAGGGTTAAGAACAACCGTTCGTTTAGGTGCAGCTAGGTTCCCGTCGTAGTAAGCGTATACATTGACTGTTTCCGTGTAGTCGCCTTCGTTTTCTACGGTTACGTCAATGGGGTCTATCATTCCTTGATACACCCATGCGAATCGGGACTTAGCGTTTGTAACGGCTACGTCGTGAATCATTTTCTTGACAAGTATATCTATTGCCACTTCTTCTATGTGCCACCATTGAGCATCTCCTGGAAAGTTGAAGGGCTGCAAAAGTATCCAGTCGCAGTAGTCTAACACGCCGTTGCAGTTGTCGTCCCAGTCGAGAACCTCGTATTCTCTACAAAAGACGGGGTAGATTTCGTGCCATAACGTGAACACCGGGTCAGTCATGCATACGAGCGCGTCTTCTATGGGGGCGTCGCCGATTTCAAATTCTATGTACATGCTGTGTGTGGTATTTGTCACGTAAAGGGTTATCGTCACGTTTTCTACATGATACTTTTCAGTTGGGCCTTCTGGTTGAAGTTTTAAGTCGATTACGTCACACCTAGTAAGTAGTCCATCGCCATTGTCTTCCCACCCTTCAATATGGTATTCGTTGCAGTATTCTGGGTAAATTTCGTGCCAATACGTGCACACGGGGTCTGAGATTTTCTCGGTGAGAACCATGTCTATTGCTACTTCTTCGACGTGGTACCAAACTCCGCTTAGCAGAATATAGTCGCAGTTGTCCAGTACGCCGTTGCAGTTGTCTATCCAGTCTTCCAGGTGAACTGTATCACCTAGGTACTCTGGCCAAATCATCGTCCATAAGGTGCAGACGGGTTCTGTTTTAACTTTGTATATGTCTTCAAAGCTTCCTTTAAACTCGAAGTAGAAAGGATACCCGGTTTCATTGTGTGTTAAATGCAAGGTGAGGGTTACCCTGTCCACGTAGAACCAGCTTACTTCTCCGGTCTCTGTGTTGTTCATGTCTATCTGGTCGCCGGGGCTGAGCCTGCCAGGATACGGGTCTTCTAAAGGCTCTTCCCAGCTTGTCAGATGCCATTCTTGGCAGTATTCTGGGTAAAGCTCATGCCAGTAGGTGCACCGCGGGTCCATGATCTTCTCGTTCAGAATTATATCATAGCATATGTCGTCAACGTGGTATCTCTCTTCTATCCCGCTTGACTGATTAAGTAGCCATATGTAATCACAAACGTCTAGCACGCCGTTGCAGTTGTCGTCTTCCCACCAGTCCCACCAAGTTAGATCGTAAACATTGCTGTAGCTTGGGTAAACCTCATGCCACAAGGTTCCTATGGGATATGAAAACACGTAGTATAGGTCTTCGAAGCTTCCTTTGAACTCGATCAGCATGTATTCATTTTCGAACTCCTTGGTCACGTTTAGCGTGATGGTTAATCTGTCCACGTGGTACCATTTTATTTCGAAGTAGGTCCATATGTCCAAGCCGTAATGGCTTGCACAAATGAATGCATCTTCCGTGTTAACGTGTCCGTCGCTGTTTATGTCTGCTGGGTTTTCTCCCGGAGGCCCTGTCCAGCCATAGTTCTCCTCTATGATTTCCAAATCTGTTTCGTCGATGTAGCCGTCTCTGTTTACGTCTCCCATGCTCCAGAAGGTGTCCCACATTTCCTCCCAGCTTCCATCGTTGGACATTTCGATCTGGTCGCATGGAGTAAGCAGTTCGTCTCCGTTGTCCTCCCAGTTTGTGATGTGTCGCCACTGGCAGTATTCCGGATAAAGCTCGTGCCACGAAGTGCAGATCGGATTGGCGATTTTCTCTCTGAGAATTAGGTCGGTAGCCACGTCTTCCACGTGCCAAAAGGTTCCATCGTCGAACTGTATGTAATCGCAGTAATCGAGGAATCCGTTGCCGTTGTCTATCCAATCAACGATATGGTGCACAAGGCTGTAATTCGGCCAAACCTCATGCCAAAGCGTGCACACAGGGTCCATTATAGGATCAACATCGGGAGGCCCCTTAAATTCGACGGCTATCTGAATTTCTGGAAACTCCGGGTCTGACAATATGAGTGTGTACGTGATTCTATCCACGTGGTACCATCTTACTTCTTCATTTTCCATGTTCCTCATGTCAATTTGGTCGCAAACGCTGAGTATTCCGTCTCCGTTGTCCTCCCAGCTTGTCAGATGCCACATTTGGCAATATTCTGGATAAAGCTCATGCCATTCGGTGCATACTGGCTCGTAGATCGGGTCAACACCTGGCGGCCCCGTGAAGTGCATGTGTACAGGCGTAAGTGTAACGTTGGAGTGCATGTGAATCGGAGCCAAGGATTTGTTGGAGTGCATGTGAATTGGAACTAATGGTTCTTCGGCGTGAAGGGTCATAAACCTCTTTATCTGAGTAACGTTTCCGTCAACTGTTACATGCGAAATCGCTACTAACGTAGAATCGTAGAGAAGCGTATTGTTAAAGCCCAAAGTAGAAGTACCGGGCGCCAAGCAGACAAAATCTAGGTAAGCTAGCACCCCGTTTCCACTAGCCCCCGAGGGAGCAACAAGTAGGGTGCAACCCATATGAATGGTTCCGTTCTCGTAGTCAACTACCGGCGTCACCCATATTGTCGGTCCAACATTTCGGAGAAAAGGCCCTTCCCTCGCGTTTGTGAAATTCACCTGCTCCGGATCGAAAGACAATGTTATGTCCCAAGCGTAAAGATCAGTTACATCTGTTATGTTGACGCCTACTCGGAAATTGTTTCCTTCAAAAGCCGTGACCTCCGAAGGATCTATGGAAAGCACGGGTAGCTGAGCTTCTACGTACGGAATGGTTACGCCGAGAATAGCCGTTGAGACTAAAATGCATACGATAGTAATGGCTAACGCTTTCCTTCTTTTACATAAGAAATCTTTCAATCTTCCCTTCTCCCACATTTACACGCAATTGTTTTTATCCATCTAATACATTAAAAAGCTTTTTGGAATCTTTTTCCAGAGAAATCTATCATAAAGAAAAATTATCTCATCACTCTGGAAAAACAGTTAGATAGTTAAGTAACCGTTTTTCCTGAGCCATTCTGCTTGGGCTCGTGTGTAGCGCCAGATGATGTCGCCGCGTTTGTCCGACTGGAAATCCCAAGGCGAAACAAGCACCACGTCTCCTTCCCGAATCCATACACGACGTTTCATTTTACCACGGATACGGCAAAGCCTTTCATGTCCGTCTTGGCAGCGGACAAGAACCCGGTCGAAACCTAGAAGCTTTACAGCTATGCCTAACACGTCGTTAGCCACGGGAAGCACCATGTCACTTATGTGTTCCTCGCTAATCACCTTCTTCTTGCCCACGGAAGCACCTCAACAAACTAGAAAGAGGTTTTCCTACATATGCTTATCGCAAACCGAAGCTAAACACAAGAAAAAGAAGGGGTTTAGGTTGATGTGTAGGGGTGTTTTATGGGTCTTGTTCCCAGCCGAAGTTTCGTGCTA
>QMYO01000160.1 GCA_003662715.1 Candidatus Bathyarchaeota archaeon
CAATCTATGTATATCACCAAATGCGTGTGCAGTGGTTTTTGTTAGTTGACATATAATGGTTTTTGTAATATTACAATTTTTGAAATAGCCTTTTTCTTATAGAAGACTTCTCTAGAAGATTATAGAACTGATGGAAGTTTTAAAATTGCCGACCAAAAAAGATGTGGCTGTGTGGATTTCAGGCTACCTCACTTTCCTGTCAATTCTATTTACCTTCGACGCCTTCTTCTTCTTTGGAAGTCCAAACTCGCTTATGAAACTCTATCCAGTTTATGCAACAATTCGCTGGATATTCGGAAACATAGACGCTTCAACCTATCTCTGGTTAACCTTAACTTCAACCTTCATACTTTTCGGCATTACCTGCACTTTTGCCTTTCAAGACCCGTTCACACTTCTGATCAAGAAACTGGCTTCAGAAGCCCAATCAGAAGAGAACCAAATGGGCGACTCTTTCGAATCAAGCTTAAACACATTAGAAATGATTAACCATTCTCTGACAAATCACAGCATAGACATTAACGATGTAAAGAAAAGCTTGCGCAACCTCAAAGACAGCATAGAGGCTATGAAAATCGGGATGACAAAAATGACGGCAAAACTGGCAAGCTTGGAAAGAGAAATAACAAAAACGATAGAATACTCATCTCGTGGGAACAAGGTACAACCAGAATTTGAGCTATGTCCACACTGCGGAAAAGAACTATCAGCATATATAAACACACATGCAGTGATACGCAAGTAGAGGAGTAGGCAATTAAACGCTAGTTTCCTAAATGCGCACACTTGATAATCTATGAGAAAAAAATAGTTGCAAGCAGTGAAAGTTTCATAGAATTTGTTAAATCTCACTTCTTACCTTACAAACAATGCGAGAATCACTTAGGTGGAGATTGAACAAACTTTGATCCTTAACATTGATTCTCGCCTCAAAAAACGTTTTCCAGATCTAAAAGTTCTAATCTTCCAAATCGAGAGCGTAAAGGTTGAAAAGCGAAACGAGGAATTAGAAAGCTTCAAAGAAGAACTAATGAAACAAGTGAGAAAACAATATAATTTAGATTCACTAAGAAATCTCCCCACCTTCAGGGCTTATCGTGACTTCTTCTGGAAAATAGGGATAGACCCGACCAAGAGCCGACCAGCCGCTGAAGCCTTGATCCGAAGAATTCTACAAGGAAAAACCATACCCAACATAAATACTCTTGTTGACGCGTATAATCTAGCCTCTATCAAAACTGAAATAGCTCTAGCAGCCTTTGATGCAAATAAACTGAAAGGCAACCTCCAGATGCGATTTGCAATAGAAGGCGAAGAGTTCATGGGGATAGGAATGGAGAAACCCATGCACTTAGAAGGAGGAGAAATAGTGATTTCTGATGGTGAAAAGCTGATTGCTGTCTATCCACATCGAGACGCGGATAACACGAAGGTAACAATCAAAACCGTAGATGTTGTAATGCTGGTCTGTGGAGTACCAAACATTGGAGAAGAAACCTTACTGGAGGCTGAGAGAGTTGCAACAGAGTACATCACCAAGTTTTGTGGCGGAAAGAAAACTTCATTTTAGAAGGTGAAGGAACTTAAATGATCAAAGTTGGATGTTGCGGATATCCAACTTCAATGGAAAGATACTATGAAAACTTCCGCCTTGTAGAGTTGAACAGCACTTTCTATAAATATCCAAGAGCCTCAACCGTCGTTAGGTGGAGCGAAAAAGCTCCCGAGAATTTTGAGTTCACAGTGAAAGCACATCAAGACATCAGCCACAAATTCAAGTTAAAAACAAAGCCAAGCATTAACGCTTTCCAGCAGATGAAGAACATTTGCAAGACGTTAAGAGCGCGAATATTGTTGATTCAAACACCTGGGTCTGTTAAGCCAGATAAACTAGAAGATGCTTATGAGTTCTTTAGCAAAATTGACCGTGAAGATTTGATTGTTGTCTGGGAAACCCGTGGTCCAGCATGGAACACTTCAACTGTACGGGAGGAACTAGCTAGGATGTTGCAGGAACTGAATGTGCCTCATGTTACTGATCCGTTTAAAATGATGCCGACGTACATAAGTGATATAGCATATTTTCGGTTGCATGGGCATGGTGATCGAATGTACTATTACCAGTATACCGATGAGGAATTGAAGAGACTGTATGAATTTATTAAGCCTTTAGAGGCTGAGGGAAAGGATGTCTATGTGCTATTCAATAACTTATCCATGTTTGATGATGGCTTACGATTTATGCATTATCTTGAAACCAGCAGTTTTTCAAGTCTCACAGGAGCAGTTGGATTGGAGTCGGTGAGGCTGGTGATGGAAAAAACTCGATATCCCGCCACCAAAAGCGCTCTTTTGAAGAGGGTAGGCTGGAAACTGGTTGAGTTGGAGGAAGGCAAGCAGGTTAGGCTTAACGAGTTGCTGAAGAGTTTACCTTCTAAAACATACAAAAGTGTGGAAGAGGTGTTGCGAGAAATAAAACATTCTCTGCGTTAGTTTCTTTAATCCCTTTTTTCTTCTTATGCACTCACTCATGGACCAGTTGCGAATAGAAACTAAGTTTTAAGTGAATGAAAAAGTAGGGATGTTAGGTTTCAGTTCAATCATGCCCGAAGATTTAAAAACCGACATTAGCGTAAAGACCTTGACATTCTTGTCAACGGCTTTTTTAAGCAATTCAGAAAATTCTCGGTCAATCGCAGAGTTTGGCTTTAACACCACCGCGTCAGGTCGTTGAACAGAAAACAGAATTCCCGCATCAAAACCCTGCTCTATGAGACTCATTAAACATCGAAGATGCTTTCTTCCCCGAAGAGTAGGCGCATCTGGAAACATGGCTACACCGTCTATGACATGGGTGACGGATTTTACCTCCAGAAAAAAACCGTGAGCATTCTGTTTCAGCAAGACATCTAACCTAGACTGGTTTACCTTAACGTTTTCGCCGACAACTCGATAATTTTCAAAAGGTTTGAACAGTTTCTTTTCGATAGCCACTTTAACGGCGAGTGTTGAGAAGCGAGTGTCCACGATGACTGGAACACCTGAACGTTCTACTGCAAAGAGGTCATAGGAGCTCTTGCGTCCAACCCGACATCGTTTTTGAAGGTAAACCTTTGCTGAAGGAATCAGAACTGTGAGAAGCCTACCAGAATTTGGGAGATGCGCCAGAGTCTTCTGTCCATTGAGCTTAACTTCTGTCATGAACCGATTTAAACGACGCAGGAAGATGCCCGTCTCAAACTTTTCTGTTATGTTTATGAATGTCATGTAAACACCAAAACAATTCTGTAATCTACATCCAAAAGATTAACACTCTAATTACTCTTTAAACGCTTAAGCAAAAATTATGGGCGGACATGAGTCATTCCTGAGAACGCTGTGGCGGCAGCAGTGAATGTTTCCTCTGCCTCTCGCTCAGAAGCGATTCCAAGCGCTACTATGTCTATGCATCCCATCCGAGCTACATAGGATAAAGCGTCTTGGGGAGGAAGATGCCCCGCTCCCAAAATTTTCTTTCCAATAACAGGTTTACCAAGCCGTTCGATAGCCTCCGCAACTCTTACAGAATCAGCGTCCATAAACATACCTAGTTTGTTGAAGGGAAGCATAAGCAAGTCCACATCAATATCGGCTTCAAGGAGCCAGTTTAAGGTTGAGAACGGCTTATGCGTAGCTAGACCAGCAAGAGAGCCTACCGCATGCACTCTGTTCAGTAGCTCTGAAATTTTCCTTAAGTCTCTCTTATCTGTGATTTCTGCATGTAGAAGCATGGCAACCGTGTTTAGCTCCTTAAAATCTCGAATATCATTTAAAGGATTATTGAGCCCTATAGTAGCCACTATGGTTAATTTTTCCTTTAATTCCCTCTCCACAGCCTTCAATGCACTAAATATTGGACGATAAGGAAAAGCTTGAACTCCAGTGACCCCAAGGTCCACCGCTTTAAGAATTATTTTCGCGATGTTCTTAGGATTCCTGTAAAAATGAGAGTAGTAAAAGGAGGCTTTACTTCCAAATTGACCAGCCCCAATGAATGGTGACGAACCGAGAAGAATTCTAGGAATCTTCGCTTTTCCAATTTGAAGCTGAAGTTGCGAAAGCAACTGTTTAGGCACAAGTTTTGGAGGGAAAAGCAAAAAGATACCCTACTTAAGTTTTTCTAGTTCAAGCTTCAACCGCTGGAAGTCGCTTTCAAGACTATTTCGGTACTTAGCGTTGTATAAAGCGGCTGCTGGATGATACATGGGCAACACGGAGAGTTTTAAACCGAGAATGTTTACTTCATATATTTTTCCGCGGAGCTTGGTGATGCCTTCAACTTCTTTGAAGCCAGCCTTCGAAAGGATATAGGAAGTGGAGTGCCTTCCCAAAGTCACAATCAATTTAGGCTCAATAATTCGGATTTGCCTATCCAAAAAAGGCGTACAAGTTTCAACTTCGGCTGGAAGAGGGTCCCGATTTTCTGGAGGTCTACACTTCAAAATGTTAGAGATATAAACTTCCCTTCGAGAAAGCCCAGCGCTTAGCAACATCTCATCCAGAAACTTCCCAGCTGCACCGACGAAGGGCAATCCCTTTACGTCTTCCCAATAACCCGGTGCTTCACCAATGAACATTACAGAGGCGTCAATATTTCCGTCGCCTGGAACAGTGTTTTTTCGGCTTTTCCATAAACCACACTTGCGACAATCCGCAATCTCAGCATAGATGGTGTTTAAGAGGTCTTGTTTAGACATAGTCACTTTACACTCTTGCGTTTGACATTTTCCCCTCGGTTCTAATCTTTAATAAAGTTTGGTTGCGGGAAGTAGAAATGGATAAGTATTTGATTTATAACAGCGTTATGGAAACAAATAAACTCAACGAAGAGCAAATCTTAACTTACGGAGAGAAAAAAACTGCCCCACAGCTTTCATGAACTCTACGCTTTGATGCCTAAACTAGACTGCGGTTTATGCGGCAACCCTTCATGTCGAACAATGGCTAGAAAAATCGCTACTGGAGACACAAAACCTGAGCAGTGCTTCAACATATCCACTCGTATAGAATATAAGCAAAACTTACAAAAAATCAAACAACTTTTGCGAGAAGGCATAGAAATCAGAGCAAAAGGAACAATAA